>NZ_JADDIL010000005.1:0-169050 GCF_020826795.1 Microtetraspora sp. AC03309
ACCGGCGGCGTCTGGACCCTTGAGTCGACCACCGCCTAACCGCAGGGCACCCACCCATGCACGACAGACTTAGACCAAGATCTTCAGCGGTCTTCTAGCTCACGGACGACGTCGCCTGGTGGCCGCGTGCGACGGCCACAGGCCCTTTCGCATGGTGGAGGACGGCGTGGCTGATCGAGCCGAGGCGGAGCCCGGGGAAACCGCCGCGCCCTCGGGCACCGACGACGAGAAGTTCCGCGTCACCGGAAGCATCGGCCAGAATCGACACAGGAGCGCCTTCGAGCACCTGTTCGATGACCGGGACGTCGGGGTACTCGGCCTTCCATCCCGCCAGGGACTCCGAGAGGAGCCTGGCGCCTTCCTGTTCGACCGTCGCCGTGTCGTAGTGGGCGGCGCGTATCTCCGGTGGGTAAGCCGGGTGAGCCCAGGCGTGGATGGCGCGCAGGCCGACCGAACGCAGGGACGACTCCTCGAACGCGAAGCCCACGGCATCGACGGAGGCCTCAGAGCCGTCAACTCCGACGACGATCCCCGATCGGCCGGGTCGGGTGTCGGATTCCTGGGGCACGATGACGACGGGACACGAGGCGTGTTCCGTCGCTTGGCGGCTCACCGAACCGAGCAGTAGGCGGGGAAAGGCCCCGGTTCCATGCGGGCCCAGCACCAGCAGGGCGGCATCGGCCGCCTCCTGGAGGAGCGTGGCGGGGATGGGGCCGATGCCGAGCCGGCAACTGACATCCACGGATGCGAAGGTCCGGGCGCGTTCCTCGGCGATCTCGAGGACCTCCAGTCCCGCTGCCTCCGGCCGTGGGGCCTCCAAGCCTGGTTCCTGGATCGCGATGCTGTACTCCCAGCGGACCGCGATGTGCACGATGCGCAACGGCAGGCGTCGCCGCCCGGCTTCGGCGGCGGCCCAGTCCACAGCGCGTAGAGCTTGTGCCGATCCGTCCACGCCGACCACGATGGGCTTGCTCATAGGTCTGTCCTCCCGTCTCGGCTACCCGACGTGATCGAGGCCCGGCCTCGGAGCCCGCTGCCGACGTTCTGTCCTCGCCCGGGCCCGGTCCGGTTCGACGGGCATCCGAGATCAGAGGTTGTTCCCCACAAGACGTCCGTCATGGAGAACATGAGGAAGAAGCCCTGTTCCCGACGCCGGCACACCCATGCGGGCTCTGCGGTCCGCTCGCCAGGGTGGCTACACCGCCGCGCGCATGTTTCGAGTCGAGGGCCTGGGTAGGCGTCGGGCAAGGTCCCACCCGATGAAAGGAAGGCCATGACGTTGACCGTTGGCCGTGTGCCGCTGTCGATGTCGCCTCCCGCCACGGCGAACTACGAGATCATCGGGCCTGCACATCGGCTGTTCTCCCGTCACCGGGCGGACATACGGGGCGCCTTCGGCCGCCGCCCCCAAGTGCGGCCGGACCGCCAGATCACCGTCGGCGTCAGGGGACCGATGAAGGCGCGCGTCGCGCACCGACGGCTCACTGTCGAGGGATCACCCCAGTGATGGTGGGGGTCTGGATCGACGCCACAGGGGACAACCCGCAGGAGAGGTACGGTCAGCGGCTCCGCGCATGGAGACACGCCTTCGCCGCCGCGAACAGCGAACCTCAGGCGGGCGGCATCACCCTGGACCCGTTGCACTACGCCGTCGCGGCCTGGGATGTGGCCACCCGCCCAGTGTCCGAACCGCCGTATGTCCGATTCAATCCACGGGTGCTGGATGCGACCTGCCATCGCCCGGAGGGCACACACATCGCCTTGGCGGTCGTCGAACTGGCCGCTCCACCACCGGTGCGGGTCCCCGATGGCTGGCTCGGCTGGCAGCAGGGCGAATCAGGGTTCCCCTGCATGGCCCCGCCGTACAACGAGAGGGCCGCACTGTGCACCCTTGAGCTTCGGATTCCCATCTCCGCAGATCGGCTGCCAACCCCCACCCGACCGGAGGCCGACGGATTGCCGAATCTCGCCGACGCCCAAGCGGCCCTGGAGGCGCTGATCGAGGAGATCAATACCGCCGTCGTGCCGTTCCTGCGGGTTCTGGAGGGCAAACGCTGATCAAGTTGCCGCAAGAGCAGATCGAGATCGACAAGACGGGCATCGAGGAGGCGGACGTGTTCCTGGCTATTCACGCACATTCGACATCGATGCCGGGCCGACCCGGCCGACAGTTGCGGTTCTGGAGCTGAACGAGCTGCGTCCCGCGGCTGGAGACCGGCTCGCCGCATCGTTACGAATCATGGGTTCGCCATAACCAATCGTCGTAAAGGAGACCGGATCAGCCTGCCTCCTTGTCCTCACTACGGGCCTTAGGCCATACGGCGGCGGCTCTGCTGAAACTGGAAGGAGTCGATCGTGCACAAGAAGGTGCGGGACGTCATGACCAGCGAGGTCGCGTCCGTCAACGGCAGCACCCCGTTCAGGGATGTCGCCGAGGTGCTGATGGCACACGGTGTGAGCGCGGTCCCGGTCGTGGACGGCGAAGGCCACGTCATCGGCGTGATCTCGGAGGCCGACCTGCTACGCAAGGAGGAGTTCAAGGAGCAGTTCTACCAGGAGGGCTATCAACCACCGCTCCGCGTGCGACTCCGCGAACGCCTCGGCGGGCCGGACGCGGAGGAGAAGGCCCGCGGGCACACCGCGGCCGAACTCATGACCGCTCCCGCCGTCACGGTCCGGCCGTACACCAGCGTCGTGGGCGCCGCCCGGGTGATGAGCCGGAAGGGCGTGAAGCGGCTGCCCGTCGTCGACGACGACGGACGACTTGAGGGAATCGTCAGCCGGCACGATCTCCTCAAGGTGTTCGTACGCGCCGACGACGACATCGCCCGCGAAGTGCGCGACGAGATCGTCGACGGCGCCCTGTGGACGGACACGTCCGGCGTCCACGTCCTGGTGGCCAACGGCGTCGTGACCCTGGGCGGCCAGATGGAACGTCACAGCGACGCACGAATCCTGGTGCGAATGGCCGAGCGAGTCAACGGGGTCACGGAGGTCATCGACAAACTGAGATGGACAGAAGACGACCTTCCCGGCTGAGCCGACGATGTTCCGCCCAGAGGACCTTCCCGCCGCACCGGGACCCCCCACCGACTGCGAGACGACATCGGCCGCACCTCATGGACCGGCCCTCATGGACCACCACGGATCGTGTCGGACGACTCACGGAAGGCGAAGCGGCGACCGCGTAGCGGGCCGGCCAGGTCGGGCCGCCCTCCCCGCGAAACGATGGCGGCGACGTCGTTGCCCGGCTCCGCCGCCGCTCACAGCGCGGCCACCGCGCAACCGCTCGGCCAGACGCAGGCCCGCATCATGACGGTCAACGAACACCCCGTCCTCCTCCGCTGGAGAGGCCCTCGGACGCCGCCGCGCCGGAGAACTTCGAAGCACCTCGCGCGATGGCTGAAACCAAACGCTGGCTGGTGACTCCCCCACGCCCCTGCTCACAATCGGTTCCTCTGTACTCAGTCACCGGCAGCGGCAGCATGCCGAACGTCGGTGTCCTGGAGGAGCAAAGTCCAGGTCCTCTCGCCCTACCGGGTGACGCGCATGCGTGGATCCAACGTAGTTTCGGGCGCGCTTGCCCTCCTCGCACGACTTGACGGTTTCGCGATATCACTGTGCGGCTCGGTATCACTGTGCGGCTCGGTATCACTGTGCGGCTCGGTGACGGTGCCTTCGGGCCTGCCCAGTCGTGGATCATGCAGGAGCTGTGGGGCCCGCAGCGGGCGGACGCACCACCGCTACGGGGCACCGGGCGTGGTGCAGCACGCCGCGGCTCACCGAGCCGAGAACCGCCGAGCCGAGCGGGCCGCGCCCGTGGGAGCCGACGACGAGCATGACCGTGTCCGTGGACGCCCGGACCAGCGCCGTGACGGGATGTTCGTGGACAACCTCGACCTCCACGGGCACGCCCGGGTACGTCGCCCGCCAGGCGGCGAGCGCGCCCCTGGCGAGCCGCTCCCGCATCCGCTTCACATCATCGAGGTCGCAGACGAACCAGCCGCTGGAGATCTCCGAAGGCAGCTGCCATCCGTGCACCGCGCTTAGCGGGCAATCCAACAGCCGCGCCTGCTCGAAGGCGTAGCCGAGCGCGGACTCGCACTCGGCCGATTCGTCGACGCCGACGACCACCTCAACGCGGGCCGGCGTGGAGTCCGGCCGCACCACGACAGCGTCGCGCCGACGTACGGCAGGTGATGAACGACGTGGACCACTCTCAGCGGCAGCCCCTTACGCGCGGCGTCGTCGGCGGCCCATTCCAGAGCCACGGAGGCGGATGGCGAGCCGTCGGAGCCGACGACGATCGGGGCGGCCATCAGTCGCCCTCCAGCACCTCGGGAACCGGACGGCGTACTCCTCGATCAATGTCATGCGTGACCCCGAACCTCAGGATCGTCTGCGGGTACACGAACGACCATGTCTGGGTGGTGTTTATGGGGGGCGGCCAGGCCTCGGCCTCCGCGGCGAGGTGAACGGCGTGGCTGATCTCTTCTGCGGAACGGGTGTTCACCGTCCAACACCTCCCCGAGGCCAACGCATCAGAACGGAATATGAGACCAGGCGCTGACGTCAGGGCGTCAGCCGGAAGACCGGCCGACCGCGAGCATCGCTCTCGGCATCCAGAGTCTTGTCCTCCAGGAACGTGATGGCGTCCGGGTCGATGAAGACGCGTGCGTCCTCCTTTTCGATCACTTGATCTCCGGACCAGGCGTCGCTCACCAGTGAGAACTCAAGTGCACCTTCTTCATCTGGCTTCACAGCGATCCGCAGGCCGGCCCGGTTGTGCGGCAGGTACTCGCCGACCATTAGATCGCGAATCGCCTCCACGGCCTCGTGGGTCATCGTCAGCATGGCAGACTCCTTGATTCTGATTGCACCTGTCCGTCTCCTCCGATGTCCGCCCACCCGGCGGAACCGCGCCGTCGCCCCTGGAGGCCGCACTCCTGCGCTGAACGGCGACCCCAGCCAGTCGAATAGATCAGGCGGCAAGGATGTGCGGTTGCCGACGTTCCAGTCCCCCATTCCGACCGCTGCATATCGGTCTTCCTTCGCCTCCAGGCCATGTCGGTGGTGGTCGACTGAGGTGGTGATCGACTGAAAGGACGCCTTGCCGGTCCCGCGATCTCGTCGAACCAGAAAAAGGTTTAAGAGCCCCTTCCCGGAGCCATCCCGATCAAACTGGTCCGCTGCCGCACCCACGACTACAAGGCGGCCAGGCCAGAAGAGCGTGCCGGCATCTTCCATGCGATTCCTTGATCGTCGGCGAGTCGCGGCCTGCCAGGGCACGTCCTCAACCAGGGCCAGGTCAGGGAGGTGTGTCGCGAACCAGCATGTGGTGGAGGTCTGCCGGGCAGTCCGGGACGATGCGCTCCTTCTTGGAGTCGTAGACTCGAAGCCGAACCCGCATGCACCTTCTCGTCGATGACCCGGCCGGCCTGCGGTAAGTGGATCGGCGATCTCGCCGGCGCCAAGCGGCCGATCAGACCAGGTTCAGCAATGGCGACGCTCGCCCAGGCCAGCGAGGCCGCCAGTCACAAGGCGATCGAGTGACGCTACGGACGGGGGAGATATGCGTATCGGCAACGTCTATCGTCCAGTGGTCTTCGGCTGTCGGGCGGACGAACGGCTGTCCGAGGTAGCGCGGCGGATGGTGGAGAAGAAGGTCGGTGCTCTGGCTGTGCTCGAAGGCGACCAGGTCACCGGAATAATCACGGAGCGGGATCTGGTGGCGGCGATGGCCCTGTTCACCGATCCGGCCTCCGTGAACGCCGCTGCGTGCGCCCCGACCGAGGTGAAGACCGCGAGTCTGGAGGAGGACTCGCGTGAAGTCGCCCGCCGGATGCTGGACGCGGGCATTCGCCATCTGCCGGTAGAGCAGGACGGACGCATGGTCGGCATGGTGTCGATGCGCGATCTGCTCGCGCTGGAGACGTGGGCATCGTAAAGCCCCACCATGCGTGCCCGAGTGACGTCCTCCCCGGGCACGTCAGCCCTACCTGAGCCCGCGACCGCGCCTGGGAACGGACGTTCATCGCGCCGCCGGCCCAGTGACGCCGACGAGGAGCTCGATGCCGGGTGCCGGTCGACCCTGCGGTGCGGCACGCGGTACAAGCGTTCGGCGATCGTTTTGACTCCACCCATAGAACCGTTAACGTTTATAACGTTATGGAGAGTAACGAATACCTGTTCGATGATGAGAGTGGGCCCCCGGAGGAGCTGAGCCGGTGGACCGGCTTCCTGCTGAGCTGGGTCGCCGCCCACGCCCGTGAGGCATACGAGCACGTCGTGGCGCAGGTCGGGTTGAAACCACAGCACCTGGGGGTGCTCACCCAGATCCAGCACGGCCCGATGATCCAGTCACGGCTCAGCGACCGGCTGCGGGTCTTCAAGCCCGTCATGGTCACCCTGGTCAACGAACTGGAGGCGATGGGACTGGCGCAGCGGCGGCCTCATCCGAGCGACCGTCGCGCCGTCGAGGTGCACATCCTCCCGGCCGGCCTGGAGAAGGTCCGGGAGGTCGACCGGCTCAGCGAAGATGCCTCCGGCGAGTTCTTCGGCCCGCTCACCCCCGAGGAGCGCAAAACCCTGCACAGCCTGCTCGCCAAGCTCGCCAAGGACGGCCCGAACGGCCGCCGGCAGAGCCCGCGATGACCCGGAACACCTCGCGATCGAGCGCCCACCAGCCCGCAGAGGCCGAGAGCTCCTGCCAGGAGGAACACATGCACGCCATCGTGAAGACCCGGCACGGGCTGGTCCGCGGCCGCGCCCGCGACGGCGTCGTCGCGTTCAAGGGCATCCCGTACGCCGCAGCGCCTCACGGCGCGCGGCGTTTCCTGCCGCCGCGGCCGCCCACGTCCTGGGACGGGGTACGCGAGGCAGACGCCTTCGGCAGCGCGCCGCCGCAACGCCCGCCGTCGCCGGGAGTGCCGGCGGTATGGCAGCCCGGCGACGGCCTGGACTGCCTGACGGTGAACGTGTGGACTCCGTCCCAGGATGTGGGCGCGAGCCTGCCCGTGTTGGTGTGGATCTACGGGGGCCACTGGAGCCACGGCGCCTCGTCGATGCCTCACTACGACGGCTCCGTCCTCGCCCGATCTGGCGTGGTCGTGGTCAGCTTCAACTACCGCACCGGCTTCGAAGGCTTCGGCCACCTACCCGGCGCTCCTGACAACCGCGGCCTGCTGGACCAACTCGCCGCGCTCGCCTGGGCCCAGGACAACATCGCCGCCTTCGGTGGGGAACCCGACAACATCACCGTCTTCGGCCACTCCGCCGGCGCCGCATCCGCTGCCCTACTCGCCGCGATGCCGGCCGCCTCCGGGCTGTTCCGGCGGTGCATCCTGCAGAGCCTGCCCGCCGGCTACCTGACCGTGCTCGAAGCCCGGCGGGTCACCGAACGGCTCGCAGCCGCCACCGGCGCCACTCCCACCAGAGACGGCCTGGCCGCACTGCCTCCGGAAGCCTTGCTGGACGTGCCGGACAGGCAGCTGACCGGCGGGCGCCCCGGCGGCGCGTTCGCCCCGATCGTCGACGGCGACCTGGTCACCGCGGCACCCTGGCAGGCTCTCGCCGACGGGCAGGCCCGCCACATCGACCTGCTCTGCGGCTTCACCCACGAGGAATCCCGCGGCTTCCCTCTCTCGGCCCCACCGGCACGGATCGACCTTGCGGCCGCGGAATTCGGCCTTTCCCCTGACGCTGCCCTCGCGTATCACGCCGCCGATCCCGGCTCCTCCACGGCCGAGGTGTTCACGACGCTGATGTCCGACGCCCTGGTGCGCATGCCCACCACCTGGACCGCCGAGGCACACGCGCGGGCGGGTGGCCGCACCTGGTTGTACGACTTCGCCTGGCGAGGACCCATCGGCGCCGCCCACGGCGTCGACATCCCCTTTGTCTTCGGCCTGCCCGACACCCCCTACGCCGCCCGTTTCCTCGGCAGCCCGCCTCCGGCCGACTTCACCACCCTTTCCGAGCAGATTCGCACCGCCTGGGTGTCGTTCGCGGCCACCGGCGACCCGGGATGGCCGCCCTTCGACACCGAGCTGGGCCGCACCCGGATCTGGAACGCCACCCCCGTCGACGCCGCCTATCCCTTGCCCGACTCCCGCCGCGTCTGGAGCCACGAGCCGTGAGGGAAGCGACGGCGAGGTTCCCCGGGTTATTCGGGGAGTGGTTTCAGCTGGACTGCGGTGACCTTGTACTCCGGGCATGACGTCGCGGTGTCCGCGTGGCTGGACGTGAGGGTGTTCACCCCACTGGACGGGAAGTGGAACGCGCAGAAGACCTGACCCGGCGCCGCCTCGTCGGTGAGGCGGGCGGTGAGCCTGGCGCGGCCGTGCCGGCTCTCCACGACGACAGGATCTCCGTCCCGCACCGCGTACCGGGCGGCGTCGGACGGGTGCAGGTCGAGCCGGTCCTCGGCGTCGAGCCGGAGGTTGGCCGTCCTGCGGGTCATGCTGCCGGAGTTGTAGTGCGCCCAGCGGCGGCCGGTGACCAGGATGAGCGGGTAGTCGTCGTCCGGCGTCTCCCCCGGCGGGAGGTAGGGGCATGCGGCGAGACGGGCACGTCCGTCGGGGGTGGCGAAACGTTCGCGGTACAGCGTGGCCTCCCCCGGGCCGTCCGGGTCCGGGCACGGCCACGGGACGGCGCCCTCCCGGTCAAGACGCGCGTGCGAGAGCCCGGCGAACATGGGCGCCACCCGCGCGCACTCGGCCAGTGCGTCCGCGGGCGTAGGGCAGCCGAGATCGGCCCCGAGCGCCTCGGCGACCGCGTGGACCGCGGCGAAGTCGGTCCTGGCCTCCCCGGGCGGGATCAGCGCGGGCCGTACGCGCTGGAACCTGCGGTCGAAGTTGACGAAGGTGCCGTCCTTCTCCAGCCAGGAGGCGGCGGGAAGAACGACGTCGGCCCTGCGGGCGGTCTCGGAGAGGAAGAGTTCCTGGCAGACGACGAGCGGGCAGGCCTCCAGCGCCTCGGCGACCCTGGTGGCGTCGGGATCGGTCGCGCACACGTCCTCCCCGATGATCCACAGCGCGCCGAGCCGGCCGTCCCGCGCCGCCGCGAACATCTCCGGAATGCGCAGCCCGGCGCGTGGTGGGACAGGCGCGCCCCACACCTCGGCCGCCCTGGCCGAGGCGGCGGGATCGGTCACCTTGCCGTATCCCGGCAGGCTGTCGGGGAGTGCGCCCATGTCGGAGGCGCCCTGGACGTTGTTCTGCCCGCGCAGCGGGTTCACTCCGTAGCCGCGGTCGGTGCCGACGGCGCCGCGCAGGATCGCCAGGTTGGCCAGGGCGCGCACGCCGTCCGTGCCGTGGAGGTGCTCGGTCACGCCGAGGCCGTAGACGATCGCCGGGCGCTCGGCCCGCCCGTAGAGCCGGGCCGCGGTGATCAGGTCCGCGGCGGGGACGCCGGTGAGGGCGGCCACCCTGTCCGGCGGATATTCCGCGAGCAGCCCGGTCAGCTCGGGCAGCCCGGCCGCGCGCAGGCGCAGGAACTCCTCATCGACCAGCCCTTCGGCAAGGAGGACGTGCGCGAGGCCGTGGAAGAGGGCGACGTTGGTGCCCGGGCGGGGCCGGAGGTGGACGTCGGCGTACCGGGCCAGCCCCACGGCGCGCGGGTCGGCGGCGATCAGCCGGGTCCCCCGCAGGACACGCTGGAGCAGGCGCGCGCCCACCACGGGATGGGCCTCGACCGGGTTCGCGCCCACGACGAGCAGGCAGTCGGCCTTCTCGACGTCGTCGAAGCCGTCCGTTCCCCCGGCCAGCCCGAACGAGGCGATCAGCCCGGCGGCCGAGGGAGCGTGGCACAGCCGGGAGCAGTTGTCGACGTTGTTGGTGCCGATCACGACCCGCATGAACTTCTGCACCAGATAGTTCTCCTCGTTGGTCGCCCGCGCCGAGGAGATCGCCGCCACCGCGTCTGGCCCTCCTTCCGCGACGGCGGTCCGCAGCCCGCGAGCCACGTGGTCGAGGGCCTCCGGCCAGCTCACCGGTTCCAGGAGTCCGGAACGGCGCAGCAGCGGGCGGGTGAGCCGGTCGGGGGAGCGCACGAAGCCGTGCGCGAACCGGCCCTTGACGCACGCGTGGCCGAGGTTGACCGGGCCGTCGGGATCCGGGAGGATCGCGCTGATCGCGCCGTCACGGGTGAGCACCTCCAGGGAGCAGCCGACGCCGCAGTAGCCGCAGGTGGTACGGGTCCGCGTGCGGACGGGGATCGGGACGCCGCCTGCCAGCCCGGGCTCTGTCAACGCCCCGGTGGGACAGGTGGTG
This sequence comes from Microtetraspora sp. AC03309, assembly GCF_020826795.1. NCBI lineage: Bacteria > Bacillati > Actinomycetota > Actinomycetes > Streptosporangiales > Streptosporangiaceae > Microtetraspora > Microtetraspora sp. AC03309. The sequence continues at coordinate 10,272 of NZ_JADDIL010000005.1, forward strand.
AGGCAGCCACCGCAGGCGACACAGTCGGAATCCGCCCAGGAACCGCCCGTACCCGGCGCGACGACCGTATCCGCGCCCCGGCCGGTCAGCGTGAGCGCGAACGTGCCCTGCACCTCGGCGCACATGCGCACGCACCGGCCGCACGCGATGCACAGATCACGATCAAGGTGAACGTAGGGATGTGAGTCGTCCCGCCCACGTCCTCCGGCCCCTCGGGCGGCCTCGGATGTGATCCCCAACTCGGCGCAGACTCGCGCCAGCTCGCCGCCCGCCCAGCCGTCCGGCCCACCGTCCAGGGCTCGCGGCGGCAGGGCCGACACGATCAGTTCCACGGCGTCGCGGCGCAGCGCCCACAACTCCTCGGTGGCGACCTCGATCTCCGCGCCGTCGGCCGCCGGGGTCACGCACGCCGCGACGACGCGCCCGGAGGCCCGCACCAGGCAGGTACGGCAGGAGCCGGCCGGGCTCAGTCGGTCGTCGTGGCACAGTGTGGGCAGCTCGACGCCCGCCGCGCGTACCGCGTCGAGCACCGAGGCGCCCTCGGCGGGCCGGACGGTGACACCGTCGACGCGCATCCTCATCCGTCCCACCCCCTGAGCCGGTCCCCGTACGCGCGGGCGAGGCTGCGCACCGCGGCGGGCACGCGCTTGCCGAAGGCGCACAGGCTGGCCTCGCCCATCACCCGGAGCAGCCGGGCGTACTCGTCGCCGGGCGGCCCGCCGGACGAGGCGAGCTCCAGGCCGCGGCGGGACCCGACGCGGCACGGCGAGCAGGCGCCGCAGCTCTCCGCGGCGGCGAACTCCCAGATGTGGCGCAGCACCCGCTCCGGCGCCAGGCTCCGGTCGAAGGCGACCAGCCCGGCGTGTCCGAGCGCGGCGCCGCGCCCGCTCAGCCCGGCCTCGGTCAGCGGCACGTCCAGCTCGCCGGCGGCGAGGAACCCGCCCAGCGGCCCGCCCACCTGCAGAACGTCCAGCTCCGCGCCGTCGCGCAGCCCGCCGCCCAACTCGGAGACGATCCGCAGCACCGGCGTCCCGAGCTCGACCTCGTAGCAGCCGGGGCGGGAGAACCGCTCGGACAGGCAGACCAGCTTCGTGCCGGTCTCGGCGGCCGTGCCGCGCCGGGCGTACGCGTCACCGCCCAACCGCATGATCCACGGGATGGCGGCCAGCGTCTCCACGTTGTTGACCACGGTCGGGGCGTCCCACACCCCCTGGTCCGTCGGGTACGGCGGGCGGGGCCGGGCGCAGCCGCGGCCGCCCTCCAACCCGGCGATGAGCGCCGTCTCCTCGCCCCCCACATACGACCCGGCGCCCTCCACCACCTCGACGTCCATGTCCACGTCCCGGCCGCAGATCCGGCGCCCGAGATGCCCCGCGGCGTACGCCTCGCCGAGCGCGGTCCGCATCCGGGCCAGCGCCCGGGGGTACTCCGAGCGCACCAGCACGACGCCGCGCCGCGCCCCGCACGCGAGACAGGCGAGGGCAAGGCCCTCCAGGACCCGCCCGGGGTCCTCCTCCATGAGCAACCGGTCCGCGTACGAGCCCGGATCACCCTCGTCGCCGTTGGCCACCACGACCGTGCCGGGTGAGCCGCCCGCAGCGGCCCACTTGGCGGTGACCGGGAACCCCGCCCCACCGCGGCCCCGCAGCCCGGAGGCGGCCACCTCGGCCCGGACCCGATCTCCACCGGCGCCGCGCACGACGTCCGGCCACACCTGCCAGGCGGCTTCCCCCGCCACGACCCCGGCGAGCACCACCGGGTCTCCGGTGGCGTCGGCCGTAGGGATCGGCGGCGCGTGCGGCGGCGTCCGCCCGGAGAGCTGCCCGGCCAGATCAGGGCCGGCGCAGGGCGTGTCTCCGTCCAGTGCCGCCGGGCCCGCGTAGCAGTAGCCGAGGCACCGGACGCACTGCAGGGAGACCCCACTCCGGGGATCGGCACAGCCGGCGGCGACGCCGATCGCGTTCTCGACCTCGGCGACATGGTGTCCCGCGCGGGCGGCGAAGCATGCGGCGGCGGCGCAGACCCGCACGTGGCGCGGGGCGTGCGGGGTGCCGAGGTCGGCGTAGTAGGTGGCGGGCCCGAGCCCCGCCGCGGCCGGCAGGCCGAAGCGCCGCGCGACGTCGGGCGCCCATGACCGCGGGTCGTCCTTCGTACGGCCCGAGGCATCGGCGAGGGCCTCCAGCAGACGGACGCCGGGACGTCCCCGCCGGTCCGCCAGTGACCTGAACGCGTCGAAACGTTCAGCCATGTACCCATGATGCCCCCACCCGGTTCCATCGCATGTACCCCGGTGGTTGTACGCCGCGACACCACCTGCGGCGGATGCCCTCGTGACGCCGTACGCGAAAGCCTTGGGCCTGGACGTCGCACCTCGCGTGTCACTGGCCCCGCGCGTGGCATCGTCCCTGTGCTGGCCCCACTTCTCGCGCGTGGGCGTGGCACTCTCCCAGGCATCCTGCGGTGTCAGCTGACATTTCCCCTCAAAGGAGAGAATCCATGAAAAGGCTCTACTATGCCGCAGCCGTCTACATGGTCCTCGGGCTCGCGGGCGGGCTCTACTACCGTGAACTGACCAAGCTGAACGACTTCACCGGTCAGACACAACTCGGCGTCGTCCACACCCATCTCCTGGTGCTGGGTATGGCGTTCTTCCTCACCATGATCTTGTTTGAACGGGCCTTCACCCTCTCCGAGAGCAAGGCGTTCCGCTGGTTCTTCTGGATTTACAACGTCGGGCTCGTGATGACGGTCACGATGATGACCGTGCACGGCACCATGACCGTGCTGGGCAAGACGACCGGTGCCGCGATCTCCGGCATCGCCGGGATGGGGCACATTCTGCTCACCGTCGCCCTGGTCCTCTTCTTCGTCTGCCTCCGCGGCCGCCTCTTCGCGAAGGATCCGGCGGGTGGGACGGCCGCGCGGAAGGACTCGGTGACCGCGTAGACGTGACCGCGTGGACGTGACCGCGTGGACCTCCACCGGCTCGCGTGACGGCGTCACTGCGCGGCCGTCCACCCATGCCGTCCACCTGAGGATTTCCATCGCGTGTACGGTCTGGGGCTCTTCGGCGCCCGTCGCTGCCGGCACCGATCCTGCCGGTGTCAGTGCCACCAGGGATCGGGCCGAGAGGAATCGTTGATCAAGTATGAGCGCCGGCGCTGGAAGCGGTTCAGGGACGCGGGTCCCATGCGTGAGCCGCCGAGCCCCGAGCTGTTGAAGGAGTTCTTCTCCCCGTCGTGGACGAACGCCGTGAGCGCGCAGTCGTTGATGCTGATCGCTCCGACATGGAGGCGGTCGGCCACGGCCAGGGCGGCTGAGGTGTCGGCGGCGAAGACCGCACCCGACAGTCCGTAGACCGAGTCGTTCGCCAGCTCGACCGCGTGGTCCGCGTCACGGACGGCCATGACCGGGATGACAGGTCCGAACGTCTCCTCCGTCATGACGGACATGCCGTGGTCGACGTCGGTCAGGACGGTCGGCCGGCACCACGTGCCGCCTCCGATGTGTTCGATCCGCCCACCGCATCGGACGGTGGCCCCCTTCTCCCGGGCATCCGCGAGGTGCCGCTCGATCACCGTCGCTTGCGCGGGATCGATCAGAGGGCCGATCTGACCGTCGCCCGGCCGAGGACAGGCGAGCGTGAGCCGCTCCGCCTTCTCCACCAGCCGACTCACGAACTCGTCGAAGACGGCCTCCTCGACGTAGACCCGCTCGATCGACAGGCATGACTGACCGGCGTTGGTGGTCGCGCCCCACAGGATCGACGAACTGGCTCTGTCAAGGTCGGCGCCCGCCAAGACGATCGCGGGATCCTTGCCGCCCAGTTCGAGGAAGGCCGGGATGAACACCTGTGCCGCGGCCACGGCCACGACGCGGCCGGTCGCGACGCTGCCGGTGAAGGCCACGGCGTCCACGAGGTTCACGACGGCGGCGCCGGTGGAGCCGTCCCCCTCGACGACCGCGATGACCCCGCGGAGATCCGGAACCCGGGCGATGGTCTTCATCACGGGGGCGATGAACCGGGGTGTGACCTCGCTCGGCTTGACCAGTACGGCACAGCCCGCGGCCAGGGCGGGGATCGCGTCGATCAACCCCAGAAGCAGCGGGAAGTTCCATGGGGCGATCACCCCGACGAGCGGGTACGGCACGCCGCCGCCGCGGATCTCGACACCGGGTATGTTCGCCTGCCGCGGCGCCGGTGGCGTCAGCAGCGCCGGCGCCTGAGCGGCCCACCGGTCCAGCATGCCCAGGACACCGTCCACCTCGATCACGGACTCGGTGAGCCTCCCGGTGTCGGCAGTGAGCGCCGCCACGAGATCGTCTCGCGCGGAGGCGATCTCCTCGCGCCACGCGGAGAGCACCGCCGCGCGTCGCGTGGGAGACAGCGCGGCCCAGGGTGGCTGGGCGGTACGCAGCCGCGCCGCGAGATCGGCCAGCTCCGTCGGCGTGGGAGGGCACAGCGGGCGCTCGATCTCTCCGGTGCGCGGATCCCTGACCTGGTAGGTCCCGCCGCTCACGCGATCACCCCCGCGTCCCGCAGGCGGGTGATCGTCTCCATCTGGCGTTCCTTGAACCACACGCGATCCGGCACCTTCCCTTCCAGTTCGTTGGGCCGTTCCCCTTCGTGGCGGCCGTACTCGACGGCCCACAGTGCCGGTTTGGCGCGGGAGAGCAGGTTGCCCATTCCCGGGCGGCCCCGGTAGCGACGCAACGCGCCGAGATCGAGTTCGGCGGAGGCGACGAGGCTCTCCCCCGCTCCCGCCTGGGCCAGCACCCGTCCCTCGAAGTCGATCAACTCCGAGCCTCCGGAAGTGGAGTCGGCGGGGATGCCGGTGCCGGTGAGACCGCCCGTGTTCGCCGAGACCACATAGGAGAGGTTCTCGATCGCGCGCGCCCTGCGGGCGATGGCCTTCGGCGTGAGGAGCGGACTCGAGGACTCGGAGGTGGGATGGCACAGCACCTCTGCTCCGCGCAAGGCCAGGGAGCGGGCCAGCTCGGGGTAGAGGATCTCCTCGGACGAGATGGCGGCGAGGTTGCCGATCGGGGTGCGCGCGACGGGAAGCAGCCCGTCGGCGCCGTAGACGTCGAGATAGCGGTCCCATACGTCGTACGGAGTAGGCGAGTACATCGAGTACAGCCGACGGCAGCGCAGGACGACGTCACCGGCCGGGGAGAGGACGAACGACGTCTGGAAGTACAACTCGGGAAAGTGCTCGTCGCACTCGTAGGCGTTGCCCGCCAGGTAGACGTCCTGCTCCTGCGCGATGGCGGCCAGTGCCTCGTACTCCGGGCCGCCGGGATCCAGTGCCGCCTTCTCCCGCCACACCGGGACCGGCTCGCCGAGCGGGAATCCAGTCAGCGCGTACTCGGGGAGCACGATGAGGCGCAGATCCGGCCCGATCCACCGCTTTGACGCTCCGACATGGGCGGCGATGCGCGTAACGGCGTTTCTCATCGAGGTTCTGGCGTCACTGACGGACATCCCGCTCACCGAATGCGTGCTGGTCTGAAGAGCGAGGGCGCGGTACGAAAGGTTCGTCACGGGGCTTCCCAAATGAGATCGATTTCCGGGGGGTGGACGTGCGGGGCAGGGCCGGGGCGGTACGACGAGGACGGCGGCGCAGGCGTGTTCACGAACGCCGGACCGCTACCGCTTCTCCGTCGAGGCGTGACCCATCCGCGCCGAGAGCCGGCGAGTCACTTCGAGCAGGACCTCCGCGCAATGCCGCGCTTCGCCCCGGAACCGCTCCATCGGGCCGCATACGCTCACGACACCGGCCGGCCGGCCATGGTGATCGAAGATGGGCGCGGCGACCGAGGCCGAGCCGTGCTGACGCTCGGCAGTGGATCGGGCATATCCGCGACGCCGGATCGCGATGATGTCCTTGAGCAGGATGTCCGGATGCACCAGCGTGCGCTCGGTGAGCCGGGTCAGCGGGACGGTCCTGAGATAGGCGTCGATCTCCTCGTCGGACAGGAAGGCGAGGAACGCCTTGGAGGAGGCTCCGGCATGGAGGGGGTAGGGGACGCCGAGAGAGACGGACATGATCACCTCTCGGTTGGGCGTGGCCTGGTCGACGTACACCCGGGTCGAGCGGGTGCGAATCGACAGCGTCGCCGTTTCCGCCAACGTCCTCGACAGGGTGCCCAGCGCGGGGGCCGCGAGTCCGCGCACGTTCAGCCTGTCGAGGTAGGCCAGCCCGAGCCGCATGGTCGTCGAGCCCAGGGAGTAGCGGCGGGTTTCCGGGTCGAGGTCGATCAGCCCGCGTAGTCGCAGGGACGCCAGGATCCGGTGCACGGCCGCCTTCGACATGCCGAGCTTTCCGGCGATCTCGGTGACCCCGAGCGTGACGGAGCCCGGCTCCGCGAACAGGACGAGTACATCGGCTGCGCGTTCGACGGTCGCGACCGTCTGGCTGGAGGCATCCGGCGTACGGCGGCGCAACGGCTTGGCGGTCTCCATTGACGAGGCCCCTCAACTCGCGACGACGGCACCCTAGCCGCGTGAGAACCCGACGGGCACGGGCGTGTCGGAGACGATCCTCGTACCGAGGAAGTCCCACCACGATTCCTGTGACACCCGCTCCGACTCCCATGAGGGATCGGCTTTGAGACCGGCGAGGGCCGCCCGGTAGGCTCCCCAGGCCGCCTCGTTCTCGAACGCGGCCCAGTTCTCCAGGACATAGACGTCACCGACGACGCTGTAGTACCAGCGGAGCTCCCTGACCATCGGCAGGTCCCGGTAGAACCAGCTCTCCCGCTGTTCCAGCCAGGCCCAGAATGCCTTCATGTCGCGTCGAGCGTGCTCCGTCAGCCGCATCCGGTAGACGAGATAGATCATCTTTCTCTCCTCGGTCTCCTGCCGGCCGCGGCGGGTGTCAGGACCGCCACAGCCGGATTCTGCGATGTGCTTCCGCTCCCGCTACATCCCGTCGGCGTCCCAGCGGCCGCGGGAACGGCTCCGGACCGGAAGGGTGGAGATGATGGGCGCGGGGATGGGCTCGCCGGGCTTCCAGGGGCGGCCCTGCCCCCGGTTGTGCGCGCCGGCGTCCGTGCGCTCCTCGCGGTGTTCGAGCGAGCCCGGGTCGGCGCCCCAGTCCGCCCGCAGAACAGGCTCGTGGTCACCGTGCTCGTGGCCGTGCTGGTGATCGTGGCCGTGCTGGTGATCGTGGCCGTGCTGGTGATCGTGGCCGTGCTGGTGATCGTGGCCGCCCTGCAGGTTGGCCGCGTCGAGGGCCTTGGCCATCGCGAGCATGCTCTTGTCGGAGCCCACGCCGTTGGGGACGTAGTCGACGTCCTTGGCACCCTGCTCCCGCTGGAACCGCACCGAGGCGGCGAGATCCGCCAGGTCGCGGTCGCTACGCCGGGCCGAGCCCTTCCCGAGGTCGTGCGAGGACTGCGACCAGCGCATACGACCGCCGTCGGGGCCGTAGTTGACGGCCTCACCGCCCCAGCGGATCCACTCGTTCTGGGTGTACCAGTTGAATAACTCGCCGTCGGAGCGCAGCAGCATGGTCATGCCGCCCTCCATGGTGGTGAAGTGGCCGTGCTTGACCCGGGCCGGCCGGAAGAAGTAGCTGCCCTGGTCGAGCGTGCCGAAGTTGTACTCCATGCGGCCCTGGGTGGTGTACGCCTCCTCGTAGCAGGGGTGGTGGGCGAGCCGGTGGTCGGTCCAGCCCTCCTGGCAGAACACCAGGCGGGTGTAGAAGCCGGTGACCGGGTCGACGTGCAGGTACTTGATGAACAGGCCGGGCATGGGGCCGGGGTTCGGCACCGCGTCCCAGTTCATGGCCTCGCTGTCGATGACGATGACGTCCTCGCGCGCGTCCGCCCAGCGCGGGGCGTTCAGGCTGTCCACCGGGTCGAAGCCGGCGTCGCCGTACTCGCGGTAGTGCAGGATCCGGGTGCCCTCGGCGAAGGTGATCGCGTCGGTGGGGACACCCTGCGGCGCGTAGACGTAGCCGCCCTTGCCGATCTCGCGGCCGCCGTACGTCATCGAGCCTTCGAGCACGTAGTACTCGGTGTTGGCGTGGTGGATGCCCGGCCCGCGGCCCCAATCGGTGTGGAAGTCGATCCGGAGCGACGAGGAGCCGTCCTCCTCGTCGACGGACAGGCGGCGCTCGCCGGCCCGCCCCTCACCGTTGACGAGCTCCGCCGCATGCCAGATGTAGTCGTCGTCGTGGATCAGTTCAACGTGCGGGCGCATTCAGACGTCCTTCCTGAGCTCGCGCTTGAGGACCTTCCCGGCACTGTTGCGCGGCAGTCTCGGCACGAAGCGGATGGTCTTGGGGATCTTGTAACCGGTGAGACGGGGCCGGAGACGGGCCTCGATCTCATCCGCGGTGGTCTCACCGACCACATAGGCGACGACGCGTTCGCCCCAGGTCTCGTCGTGCTCTCCGATGACGGCGGACTCCATGACTCCCGGGCACTCGTCGATCGCGATCTCGACATCCCGGGGGTAGACGTTGACGCCGCCGGTGATGATCAGATCCTTCTTGCGGTCGACGATCCTGATGAATCCCTCCTCATCGCTGACGGCCGGCCGCCGCCTCCGGGTACTCCAGCTGGTTGGCCAGCAGGAGGGCCACCGTGTCCCCGGAGGTCAGGCCGCGGGAGAGCAGGGCGTTGGCCAGCCGACTCGACCGGTCGTGAAGCGCCGCGTAGCTGAGCCGCCTGTCGCCGTCGATGACCGCGACGGCCGAGGGGGTGGCGGCGGCGAACTCGCGTACGCCACCGGCGATCGACAGCTGCGCTCTCATGCCACGACGCGTGTCTCGTTGATCAGGGTCCGCTGGACGCAGGTGCCCGACCGGATCCACTGCCAGACCCGGTTCCGGTGGTTGCCGTCCTCGCTCAGCACGATCAGCTCGAACAGGCGCAGGTCGGCGCCCTTCTCCTTGTAGATCCACGAGAGGTAGATCGTGTTGTCATCGAGCCCCCAGAACTCGCCCGTGAGCCGGTCCGTGTCGAAGCCGCAGTGGCCGCCGCCCAGGTAGGTGCCGGGGAAGCTGTGCTCCTCGGTCCTTCCGTCCTCCCAGGTGTAGACGTTCACCTGGTGGTAGTCCCACCCGTCCGTTCCGTCGCCGAGGGTGCAGGTGAGGTGGGAACGATGTGAGTCGACGATCTTCCCGTCGGCGTCGACATAGACGTAGGTGCCCTCCCACTCCCCTTCGTGCCGGGCCAGCAACGGCATTTCTTCTCTGATGCCCATGGTTCAACGGACCCTTTCTGTTGTCAGGAGAGGCTGGTTCCGACGAGGCTGCCGATGCCGAAGGTGGCCGCGGCGGCGGCCACGCCCAGCGCCAGCTGGCGCAACGCGCCCTTCCACCAGGGGCGTGCCGTGAGCCGGGCGACGACCGCGCCGGCGCCCAGCAGGCCGAGCACGCTGATCACCGCGGCCACGGCGAGCCCGGTCGCGCCGAGCATGAACGGCACCAAGGGGACGATCGCTCCCAGGGCGAACGCGGTGAACGAGGAGAACGCGGCGACATAAGGAGAGGGAAGGTCGTCGGGATCCACCCCCAGCTCCTCGCGGACGTGCACGCGCCAGGCGAGTTCGGGCTGTGCGGTGAGCTGCCTGGCGACTCCCTCGGCCGTCTCCGCGTCCAGGCCGCGGGCCTCGTAGAGCGCGACGAGTTCCGCCAGCTCGCCCTCGGGGTTGCGTTCCAACTCGGCCTTCTCGATGTCGATCTCGGCCCGCATCAGCTCGGCCTGCGAGGCGACCGAGGTGTACTCGCCCGCGGCCATGGAGAAGGCGCCGGCCGCCAGCCCGGCCAGCCCGGTCACGACCACGATCGTGTTGGAGGCACCGCCCCCCACCACACCGCTGATGAGAGCGAAGTTGGAGATCAGCCCATCCATCGCGCCGAACACGGCCGGCCGCAGCCAGCCTCCGGTGACGTCTCGATGGTGCTGGTGTCTTTCGGCCGGTGGAAGCGCTACGTCCACGCTCATATGCGTCCTTTCCGCCTGCCGACCGCGCCCGGAAGGCCGGGGAATCGTCGGAGGGGGCTCAGGGGAATCAGAGGGCTTCAAGGCTCTTGTTTTATGACACTATGTCGTGAAACTGTGTTCCGCAAGTGATCGGGGACGTCAATCGGCTCGTCTTGGAACACAAGGGAGGCACCAATGCCCTGCAGTCGTTCAGCGCGCGCACGGCTCGTCACCGCGCTGGCCATCACCCTCGCCATCACCTTCGTCATCGCCCCACCTCTCGCCGGAGAGGCCGCCGCCGCGCCGGCCAAGCCGGAGCTGACCGCGAGCCAGAGCACCGATCTGGCCCCGGGAACCGAGATCACGGTCACCGGAACGGGGTTCACACCGAAGACGACGCTGTTCGTCGCCCTCTGCGACACCAAACAGCCGCCCGGGAAGGCGTGTGACACGGGGAACTTCGCGCGGGTCACCACCGACGCCGACGGCGGACTGGAGACCACGATGACACCGGCCGCCGTGTTCGGTTCGACCGATTGCGCCGCGACGACCTGCGCTCTCATGACCAACGACCCGGCCAACCCCCGGGACACCGCGAACTTCACCCAGCTCCCCCTCACGTTCGCCGCCGCGTCGGGCGCCACCGAGAGTCCCGCCGTCGATTCACCGCCCACGAGTCCCGCCGCGACGTCCGACGCGGCGCCGTCGGCCGCGGCGGATGACGACGGGGGGACCCCCATCGCCCTCATCGTGGTCATCGCCGTCGTGGTTCTCGCCGGGATCGGCGGTGCGATCGCCTTCCTGCGACGCCGGTAAGTCACGATCAGATCGGGCGGGCCGGCACCCCGGCCCGCCCCGAGGGGGTGCCTGGCGGAGCATCGGTCAGGCACCCCCTGCGGCGTCGGCGGGGATCTCGCCGTCGCGCAGGCAGGCGCTGTGCCGGTCGCCGACGGCGATCAGCCGCGGGACCGCCGCCCTGCACGCGTCCTCGACGTACGGGCAGCGGGGGTGGAAGGCGCATCCAGGAGGGGGATGGACGGCCGAGGGCACCTCGCCGGAGAGCGCGACCAGATTGCGGCGCGCGGGGTCGGGCACCGGTACGGCGGCCAGCAGCATGCGCGTGTAGGGATGTCGCGGCGCGGAGAAGACCTCGTCGGCCGGGCCCTGCTCGACGATCCTGCCCAGGTACATCACGGCGACCCTGGTGGCGAGGTGCCGGGCGATGTCCAGCTCGTGGGTGATCAGCACGTACGCCAGGCCGAGTGCGGAGCGAAGGTCGAGCAGCAGGTTGACCACGGTGGCCTTGACGCCCACGTCCAGACTCGCCGTCGGTTCGTCCAGGACGATCGCACGGGGGCGGGCGGCGAGCGCCCGGGCGACGGTGACCCGCTGCAGTTCCCCGCCGCTCACTCCGCCGGGGCGGCGGGCCGCGTAGTGCGCGGGGAGGCCGACCTGCTCCAGCAGCTCGGCGACGCGCTCGGCCCGCTCGGCCGCCGACCGGCACAGGCCGTGGACGGCCAGGGGCTGGCCCACGCTGTGGCCGATGGTCTTGCGCGGATTGAGCGCCGACCACGGGTTCTGCGAGACGAACTGCACCTGACGGCGGGTCTCCCGGTCCATCCGCGTGCCGGCGGGGACGCCCCCGATGCGTACGGCGCCCCTCGTGGGAGGGAGCAGACCGACGGCGAGCCGGGCGACGGTCGACTTGCCACAGCCGGACTCGCCCACGATGGCGAGCGTCTCGCCGGGATCGATCCGGAACGACACGTCCTCCACCGCGTGGACCGTCTGCCGCCGCCCCGCCGGGAAGCGGCGGGTGACGTGGTCGAGTTCGAGCACCGGGGTCACGCGTCCTCCTCGGCTTCCGGGGTCTCCCCCGCACGGTGGCAACGGACCACGTCCGCCCCCATGGTGATCGGCGTCGGTTCCTCCTCGTGGCAGCGGGCGAGCACGGCCGGGCAGCGCGAGGCGAACGCGCATCCCGCCGAGCCCGCTCGCGCGCCCCTCTCTCGCGAGAGCGTGACCTCCGCCGCGGTGTGCCCCGGCATGGCGCCGAGGCGCCGCCCGCGTTCCGTGCGGGCCGGAAGCGCGGCCAGGAGGGCGCGCGTGTACGGGTGGCGGGGTGCGGTGAAGATCTGGCTCACGGGCCCCGACTCGACCAGCCGGCCGGCGTACATCACCCCGACGCGATCGCAGATCTGCGCCACGACGGCGAGGTCATGGGTGACGTAGAGGATCGCCGGCCCGAGCCGGTCGCGCAGATCGAGCAGCAGGCGGAGCACCTGCGCCTGAACGGTCGCGTCCAGCGTGGTGGTCGGCTCGTCGGCGATGAGCAGGTCGGGCTGCCTGGCCAGCGCGGCGAGCACGATGAGCAGGCGCTGGAGCTGCCCGCCGGAGAATCGGTGCGGGTGGTCGCGCGGCCGGTCGAGCACCGCGCGCAGGCCCACCTGGGCGAGCAGGTCGGCGAGGTCGTGTCCGTCGTGGTACCAGCGCAGCTGCCGCAGCACGGGGGTGGACGGGCTGAGCGAGGTCATGGGCCGCTGCGGCACCACACCGATGCGGGAGGCCCGGATCCGCCGCATGTCCTCGGGGGGTAGCTCGGTCAGCTCCCGCCCGTCGAAGCGCAGCCCGGCGGCGCGGACGCGCGCACCGGCCGGGAGCACACCCGTGATCGCCGAGCATAGGGTGCTCTTGCCGCTGCCGGACTCCCCGACCAGGCCGAGGATCTCTCCACGGCGCAGGCTGAGGGAGACACCCCGCACGGCCGGCCGCCCCGCATAGTCCACGTGCAGGTCCGAGACGGTCAGCAGATCGGCGGGTGGCGGATCCGTCACCGGCGAGCCGGTCGCCTGACGGTCATTCACCGGCGTTCCCTTCCGGCCGCAGCCGGGGCGTGCCCAGTCTGCTGATCTTCATCCGCGCGGGATCCAACGGGCTCACGCTCGCGCGCTGCGCGACGATCATCTTCGGATAGACGGGAGGGAACATCACCGCGTCCTCGGTCAGCGTCGCGTTCACCTCGCGGAGCAGCCGGTCGCGCTCGTCCTGGTCGTCGATCGCCCATACTCTCTCGAGCGCGGTGTCCACCGACGGGTTCTCGTATCCGCAGGCCAGGACGCTCGTGGACTGGGCGGGAGACAGGGTGAGATAGTTCGCGTCGCCGCTGGTGAAGCCGCTGGAGAAGCGGTTCATGATCATCTGGTAGGCGCCGGAGATCCAGCGCTGTGCCCAGGGGCCGCCCTGCAGGACCTCCAGTTTCACGGTGATGCCCGCGCGCGCCCAGCTCTGGACGAGGATCTGCGCGATGTCCTCCATGACCTGGCCGGCGCTGATCGTGAGGGTGAAGGAGGGGGCGGTGACGCCGCGCAGCAGCTCGCGCGCCCGCGCCGTGTCGGGCCGGGCGGGAAAGACCCGCAGGTCCGGGTCGTACCCCCGCTCGGCCGGGCCGATGGGGCCCTGGCCGAGGACCGCGGCGCCGCCGAATACCTTGTCGTTCACCCCCTGCCGGTCCACCGCGTAGGCGACCGCGCGCCGGAAGTCCGGATCGTCGAAGGGCGGATCCCCCGCCTTGACGTAGGTGAGGATGTCGATCGGCGCGTCCACCCGGTGGACGGTCACCCCCTGCTGTCCTGCGAGGAGCGGCAGAGCCGCCACGGGCAGTTCGGTGGCGATGTCCACGCTGCCCGCGCGCAGGTTCACCGCCCGCGTCGAGCCGTCCGGGATGATCTGAAACTCCAGCCGGGCGTACGCGGGGGACGGTCCGTGATATCCCCTGTGGGCGGTCATCGAGTAGCCCAGCCCGGCGGAGACCCGCTCCAGCCGGTACGGCCCGGTGCCCATCATGGTGTCCTTGCGGTCGACGAAGGCCCGGTGCGTGATCGGCAGGTTGGTCAGGTGCGATCGGAGCAGCCCGTAGGGGCGCTTGAGCCGGATCTCGACCGTGTTCGGGTCGACGGCGCGAGCCCCGGAGTAGTAACCGAGGAAGTAGACGACCCACTCACTGCCGCTGGCGAAGGCGGCGACGTGGTCGAGCGAGGCGACCACGTGCTCGGCGGTGAAGGCGTCGCCGTTGTGGAACGTCACTCCCCGTTTGAGGGGGATGGTCCAGGTGAGTCCGTCGGCGGAGACGGCCGGCTCGGCGGCGGCGAGCAGCGGGACCGATCGGACTCGCTCGTCGTAGTCGTAGAGCGTCTCCATCACCGGTTCGGCGATCCAGCGGGTGACCTCGCTGCCGGAGTCCAGCGGGTTGAGGTTGCTCGGGCCGGCGGCGACGCCGATCCTGAGCGTCCTGCCACCGCCCGTCGGTGAAGCGGTCGAGCAGGCGGCGAGCAACGACACGGCGGGAACCAGCCCGAGGAACCGCCGCCGGGACCAGGAGGGGGGAATGGTCATCGTGTCTCCACGTGGGTCGTGCCGCGTCCGCCGAGGGAGTCGGACAGGGCGTCGCCGATGAGGTTGAAGCCGAGGATCCCGGCGAGCATGACCGCGCCGGGCAGGACCGAGTACCACCAGACGCCCGCGGGCAGGTAGCCGGTGCCGCCGCCGGTCAGGTTGCCGAGCGTGGCCTGCGGCAGCTGGACGCCGAGACCGAGGAAGCCCAGCCCGCCCTCGGCGAAGACGGCCAGCGCCATCGCGAGGAACGCCTGGACCACCATGGCGGGCGCGACGTTGGGCAGCAGTTCGCCGAAGAGGATCCGCAGCCGCGGCACGCCCACCACCCGCAGCGCGGCCACGTACTCCTGGCCGGTCTCCGCCATCGTCGCCGCGCGTGCCACCCGCGCGAAGTAGGGGACGAACGCGACGCCGAGCAGGAGCACGACCTTGGTCGTCATGGTGATCGGGATCGGCCCCAGGTGCGCCGTGGCCGTGCCGCTGAGCCCGATGACGAACATCGCCAGCACGAACATCGGCAGCGCCTGGATGATCTCCAGCACCCTCATGATCAGGTCGTCGAACAGCCGTCCGCCGTGATATCCGGCGAGGATGCCGAGCGGCAGGGCGACCAACAGGCCCAGCGCCACGGCGGCCAGGCTCACCGTCAGCGACACCCGGGTGCCCGCCGCCGTACGGGCGAGCAGGTCCCGGCCGAGCTGGTCGGTGCCGAACGGGTGTGTGAGGGACGGCGCGGCGAGCACGTCGGGGCCGGTGGCGTTCGGGTCTCCCGCCAGCGACGGCCCGAGCACCGCGAGCAGGCAGAACAGCGCGGCGCAGACGGCGCCGAACCAGGTGAGGCCATCGCGTGGAAGGAGCCGGGCGCCCCGCGGTGCGGAGACGACGGCGCTCACCGGACCCGCCCGCCGTTCAGCACGCCCTCGCGGATGCGCGGGTCGATCGCCAGCTGGGCGAGGTCCACCAGCAGGTTGGTGAGGAGGTAGAGGACGGCCACGGCCAGGCAGCAGCCGGCGGCCACCGGATAGTCCTGCCGGCGAAAGGAGTCGACCATGAGCTGGCCGAGGCCTGGTACGCCGAACACGTTCTCCACCAGGATCGCGCCGCTGACCAGCATGCCGAGCATCAGTCCCATGACGGTCACCAGGGGGATCGCGGCGTTGCGCAGCGCCACCCTCGCCAGCAACGCGCGACGGGACATGCCCATCGATGTGGCGAACGAGACGTAGTCGCGGTCGAGCACCTCCAGGACGGACCCGCGGAACGTGCGGGCCACGACGGCGAACGCGGGCAGGCCGAGGACGAACGCGGGCAGGACCAGACCGCGCAGGTGTTCGGGCAGACCTTCGGAGATCGGGACGTAGCCGCTGACCGGCAGCACCCCGGTGATGTAGACGCCGAAGACCAGCACGCACACGAGGCCCAGCCAGAAGCTCGGCACCGAGAGCGCGACCACGCTCGTGACGCGTACGAGACCGTCGAACGGTGAGCCGTGCCAGAGCGCGGCGAGCGCTCCGGCGAGGATGCCCAGCGCCATCCAGACGGCTCCGGCGACCAGGCCCAGCTCCAGGGAGACGGGCAGCCGCTGGGCGAGGAGTTCCCCGACCGGCTGGCCGGAGAAGACCGAGGCGCCGAGGTCCCCGCCGACGAGTTGCCGGAGGTAGCGGACGTACTGCTCGGGGATGGAGGCGTTCAAGCCGAGCCGCTCGGCTACGGCGGCCCTGCCTTCCTCGCTGTAGCTGAATCCGAGCAGGGTGTAGAGCGGACTGCCTGGTGACAGACGCAGGAGGACGAAGACCAGCGAGATCACCGCGAGGACGGTGGTCACCAGTGCGAACAGACGGCGGAGGAGATAGGAGACGATGGCGAACCACCTCTCAATGTTCCGCTGTGCGGAATCTCGTATATGTGGACGGAATGATAGATGGGACCTTTTCGCATGGGAAGGGGTTTGACGACACATCGTCATCATCCGAAGGATGGATTTCCCGCCGCCCGTCCGGCCTTTCCCGCCGCCCGTCCGGCCTTTCCCGCCGCCCGTCCGGCCTTTCCCGCCGCCCCCTGCCCCACGGCCCGCTCGCGCCGGGATCGCGCCCGGCCGACCCCCCGTCGCCGCCCCTTCCCGAACAGGAACGGAGCGGCCATCGGCCGTTTACGACGATATGTCGTATAAACGTTGACCGACCGCACTCTTTCTGACACTGTGTCGCGAAACGACATTCCGGTGCAAGAGGAGTTCGGGCATGACCGTGACCGAGACGTTCGCCGACCAACTCAAGAACGCGACCTGGAACGACCACGAGGAGGCGGAACGCACCGCCTACCTCGACGCGCTCATGGGTGGACGCGTGTCCCGGGAGGGCTACGCCGACATGGTCGCCCAGCACTACTACGCCTACGTGGCCCTTGAGGAGGCGGGACGCGCCCTCGCCGACGACCCGGTCGCCGGCCCGTTCGTCAGCAGGGAACTCGAGCGTGTCCCCTCGCTGGAAGTCGACCTGGAGGAGCTGTACGGGACGAACTGGCGTGACGCGATCACCCCGTCCAAGCCCACGTTGACCTATGTCGCCCGAATCAACCAGATCGCCGACTGGCCCGGCGGCTTCATCGCCCACCACTACACGCGTTACCTCGGCGACCTCTCCGGGGGCCAGGTGATCCGCAAGCTCGTGGAGCGCGCGTACAACTTCGAGACATCAGCGGGCGTCGCGTTCTACCTCTTCCCCGACATCCCCGACCTGAAGGAGTTCAAGGTCGACTACCGGAACCGGCTCAACTCATTGAACCTGGACGAGGTGCAGGCGAAGAGGGTCATCGCCGAGACCGCGCTCGCCTACCAGCTCAACACCGAGGTTCTCGTGGAGATCGGCAAGCGGCTGCCCGAGTACCTCGTGGCATGAGCTTTCCCCTGCCTGCCTGCCCGTCCGCTCCGGCGCGTGCGCCTGCTCGCTCCGGAGCCAATCGGAGAACCGAGGGGCTCGTCCACCACCGCTCTCTCCGGGCCCGAGATCATCGAGGTCGCCGAGGCGGCGGGCGTGCGCGGACGGCGGTCGTCCGCATCCTCACCCGGGGCATGGAGTCGGGGGAATTCCGCCGGCTCGACCCGAACGCCGCCGCCCGGAGCATCCTGGCCGTCATCGGAGCGGAGGGTATCCCCCTCATCGAGGGAACGGCGACGCTCGCGGCGGCGCAAGCGAGCGTGATCGCTTTCGTCGGCGACGCACCACCCCCGCAGACGCCGCCCTGTCGCCCCCGCCCGTTCTGGGGGTATATCCGGATTTCGGACATATTTAAGCCCCCGCGTCGGCGATATCAGCGTGTACAGGGGCATCACCTCAACTGACAGCTCATACAAGCGCCCGGCGTCGGCGGAGGTGACCATGGCCCGGTTGAGCGATTTCCTCCAGCGGTTCCGCCCCGCCGGCGTGCCGGGTGCCGCGGCGGCGGCCGGGGTGCCCGCCGACTACGCCGCGGACCAGAGCACCGAGCTCGACGTGGTCTTCTCCGCCCTCGCCGACGTACGGGCCGCCTGCGCGGACATGCGCGCCACGGCCGAGCACCGCGCCGGGGAAATACGGGAGCGGGCCCGGGTCCAGGCCATCGCCGTCGCCTCGGCGGCGCGGCACACCGCGGAGGCCGAGAGGGCGCAGGCCGCCGCCACCGCGCGGCGGGAGGCCGACGAGGAGGAGCGGGCGGTCCTCCGCGCCGCCGAGCGCGCCGCCGACGATGTTCGCGCGCGGGCCGAGGTCCGGATGCCGGGCGAGGTGGCGCGGATCGTCGCCCAGGTCAGGGGGCTGGCCGGTGATCCGTCATGACCGCCGCCTGGGTCGCCGGTTCGACACGGGCCAGAGCCCTGGCACGTAGGAGAGCCGGCCGCGCCGCCGCCCGCCGGATCGCCGCCTGCGGCTCCGCCGACGAGGCGGTCGCCCTGCTGACCGGCACCTCCTACGGGCACGACGTACGGCGTGGCCAGAGCCTGCCCGAGGCACAGTGGGCGGTGCTCGCCACGCTCCTGTGGCATCTGCGCGTGCTCGCCGGCTGGCTTCCCCGCGAGGGCGGGCAGGCGATCCGCGTCGTGGTCCGGTGGTTCGAGATCGCCAACGTGGACGAGCTCATGTGCCGCCTGTCCGGTGTGCCCGCCGATCCCGAGTTCGCCCTCGGCTCGGCGGGTACGGCATGGCCGCGCCTGCGGCGGTGCGCCTCGCTCGCCGAGCTCCGGGCGACGCTGGCCGCCTCCGCGTGGGGGGACCCGGGCGGCGCGGGACGCCGGGATATCCAGCTCGGCATGCGCGTCGCCTGGGCCGGGCGTGTCGCCGACACGGTACCCGCCGCCGGCGCGTGGGTCCTGGGTGCGACGGCGCTGCTGGCCGCCCGCGAGCGGCATGCCGAGGCCCGTGACCTGCCGGTCGGGGTCCGGGAGCGCTGCCAGGCCCTGCTCGGCGCCAGGGCCGTCGAGGCGGCATCGCTCCCGGAGATGGCCGAGCGGCTCGCTCCCCCCGCCCGCTGGGCGCTGCGCGACATCGACGATCCCGGGCGGCTGTGGGAGGGCGAGGAGCGCTGGTGGACGAGGTTGGCGGAGGACGGCCGCGATCTCCTGGCCGGTGCGGGATTCTCCATGACGCCCGTCCTGGGAGCGGTCGCCGTGCTCGCCGCGGACGCCCGGAGGGTCCGCGCCGCGCTCGAACTCGCCGCACGAGGTGGTGATCGCGATGCCCTCGTCTGACCTGTCCGCGCGGCGGGGTTCGCGAGCGGGGCGGCGATCATGAGCTGGCGCGACGCCCTGCGTCCGGTACGCATGGAGCGGGTCGCGATCGCGGCCCCCGTGGACTCCTTGAGCGAGGTGCTCGCCGAGGTGGCGGACGCGGGAGCGGTGGAACTCGCCACACCGCCGGACGCGTCGCCGCGGACCGTGGCGAAGGCGGCCGTCGTCCGCGACGGTGTCGCGGCGCTCGCCGGCTGGATGCCTGCCGATGCGGTCCCCGAACTGGCGAAGCGGCTGGCCCCCGCGGGCGGTGCCGCCGTCCCGATCACCCGGCCGAAGGGGGTCGAAGCGCCGTCGCTGCTCCGGTCGCGGGGAGTGCGTGGCTCCCTGTCCCCGCTCGTCGCCACGTACGGGACGGTGCCGTACTCCGACATCGATCCCACACCGCTCGCGGCGAGCGCGTACGTCCTGATGTTCGGCATGATGTTCGGCGACGTCGGGCACGGGATGCTGGTGCTCTGCGCCGCGGCGGGGCTGTACTTCGGCCGTCCACGATGGCTGGGCCGGTTCCGCCGGGCCTGGCCGTTCGCCGCCGGAGCGGGCCTGACGAGCATGCTCTTCGGCCTGCTCTACGGCGAGTTCTTCGGGCCGACGGGTGTCGTCCCGGTGCTCTGGCTGGAACCGCTCTCCCATCCGGTCCCGCTGCTGCTCGCCGCCATCGGCGCGGGCACGCTGCTGCTCGGCGCCGCGTACCTGCTCGGCATCGTGAACCGGTGGCGCGAAGGCGGTGTGCGGGTCGCGCTCTATTCCTCCGCCGGGATCGCGGGAGCGGCGGTTTTCATCGGGTTCGGGCTGGCGTTCGCCGGTTGGTACTCCGGGCTGGACGATCTCGTGGTGGCCGGCGGACTGCTCGCCGCCGTGGGTCTCACGCTGGCGTTCGCCGGTTTCCTGGCCGAGGCGGGCGGCGGCGCCGGCGGGACCGCCCAGGCCGCCATGCGGATCTTCGACGTGGTCGTACGGCTGGGCGCGAACCTGGCGTCGTTCGCCCGGCTCGCCGCCTTCGGGCTCACCCACGCGGCCATCGGGTCGATCGTCTGGACCGGAACCACCGCTCTGTGGCCCGGCCACCCCGTCGGGGCCGCGGCGGTCTTCGTCGTGGGCAACACGCTCGCCCTCACGATCGAGGGGCTCGTGGTCGCCATCCAGGCCCTGCGCCTGGAGTACTACGAGCTGTTCTCCCGGCTCTTCCAGGTCGAGGGGCGCCCGTTCCGCCCCTGGCGTCCTCCGCCGACATCCAGGGAGGCGATGCCATGTCCGTCTGGATCAGACGAGGCCTGCACGCCGTGAACGCCGCCATCGCGCTCGCCGCGCTCACGCTTCTCGTCTGGGCGCTCACCACCGGCGGCGCGCAGGGTGCCGCGGCCACCGCCCCGGCGACGGCATCCAGCGGAACAGCGCTGCTCGGCGCGGCGATCGCGGTCGCCGGCTCGGCGATCGGCGCCGGCATCGCCGTGGCCTACACGGGAGCCGCGGCCCTGGCCGCGATGAGCGAACGGCCGGAGCTGTTCGGCCGGGCCATCGTCATCGTCGGCCTGGCCGAGGGCATCGCGATCTACGGGCTGGTCATCGGCATCATTCTCATCGGGCGGGCGTGACCGGCCATGGCGACCATCGCGATCATCGGAGAGGCCGTCCGCGTGGCCGGATACGGCCTGGCCGGGGCGCTCGTCCTGCCCGCCGAGAACGCCGACGAGGTCCGTACGGTGTGGCGGGACCTGGGGCCCGAGGTGGCCGTGGTGATCCTCACACCCGCGGCGGCCACCTCGCTCGGCGACACGAGCGGGGGGCCGCTGCGGGTGGTGATGCCGGCGTGACCGGGGTCCGGGACGCGCTGGCGCCCGTGTCCGGGGCCCTGCTACGGCGGGCACGGCTCGACGCGGACGCGATACTCGCAGCGGCCGAGCACGACGCCGCGCAGACGTTGGCCGCCGCCCGGAGGGCGGCGCAGGACATGATCGACGAGGCCCGGGAGGCCGGGACGTCGGAGGCCCGGGCTCGGGCGGACACCGTACGGGTCCGGGCCAGGCGGCACGCCCGCGACCTCGAGTTGGCCGCCCGGCGGGAGGTCGTGCTGGAGTTGCGCAGGCGTGTGGTGGCGGCGGTCCTGGCGCTCCGGGACGACCCCTGCTATCCCCGCCTGGTCGAGCGCCTTCGCGAGCTGGCTCGCGAGTCGGGCGGTGACGACCTGATCGTGCGCGAGCATCCCGACGGGGGCGTCGTGGGCGTGGGGCGGGGCCGCCGCGTGGACTGCTCGCTCGGCGCGCTCGCGAGTCGAGCCGTCGACGCGCTCGGAGCGGAGGCGGAACGGCTGTGGGCACGGTGACGAGGGTCAACGGGCCGCTGGTCGAGGTCGACGGTCTCGCCGGAGCGGCGATGTTCGAGCTGGTCGATCTGGGGCCCCACCGGCTGCCCGGCGAGGTCGTCTCCCTGCGCGGCGACCGGGCCACCGTCCAAGCCTACGAGTACACCGGCGGGCTGGCTCCCGGCCATCCCGCCGAGCGCCGGGGGGCTCCCCTGTCGGCCCTGCTCGGACCGCACCTGCTCGGCGGGGTGTTCGACGGCCTGCTCCGCCCCCTCAGCGGCGCGGGCCTGTGGCTGGACCCGGCCGCGCCGCGGCCGGCGGGCGCCGACCGTTCCTGGCGGTTCACCCCGCTGGTCGAGCAGCGCGCCATGACGGGGAGAGGCACGGCCATCGGCAGCGTCGAGAGCGGCGAGTCACCCCCCTACCTGGTGCTGTCACCGGGCGGCGAAGTCTCCGCGATCCGGCGGGCGGGCCCCTGCCCGGCCCGGACATCGGTCGCGGTCGTCGGCGGCGTCGAGGTCACCCTGAAAAGTGAGCGGCCGGTACGGCAGCCGCTGCCGTACTCCGCGCGTCTCGACGAGGTGGTCCCCCTCACGACCGGCCAGCGGGTGATCGACCTGCTCCTGCCCGTCTCCCTCGGGGGAACGGTGGCCGTTCCCGGGGGGTTCGGCACCGGCAAGACCGTGCTCCTCCAGCAGATCGCGAAATGGTGCGACGCGGACGTGGTGGTGTACATCGGCTGCGGGGAACGCGGCAACGAGATGGCCGACGTCGTCGCCGAGCTGGGCCGGCTGTCCGACCCGCGGACCGGAGGGCGGCTCGCGGACCGGACCGTGGTGATCGCCAACACCTCCAACATGCCGATGATGGCCCGGGAGTCCAGCGTCTACACCGGGGTCACGGTCGCCGAGCACTTCCGGGACATGGGCTACGACGCGGTGGTCATCGCGGACTCGACGTCCCGGTGGGCGGAGGCCCGGCGCGAGCTCGGCTCCCGTGGCGGAGCGCTGCCCGCCGAGGAGGGGTACCCCGCCGATCTCGCCTCCGCGCTGGCGGCCTTCTACGAGAGGGCGGGCCGCGTCACCACGCTCGGCGGCGACACCGGCTCGGTGACGATCATCGGTGCCGTCTCGCCGCCCGGAGGCGACATGACGGAACCGGTCACCACGCTCACCCAGCGGTTCGTACGGTCCCAGTGGACGCTCGACCGCGACCTCGCCTACGCGCGCCACTATCCCGCGGTGTCCTGGAGCGGCTCCTTCGCCCGTGACGCCGACGCCCTGATGACCGGGACCCCGGAGGGCGCGGCGCGACGGGCGCGGATGGCGGCGCTGCTGGCCGAGGCGGACCGGCTGACCACGCTGGCCGAGCTGGTCGGGACCGGGACACTCCCACCGCACGAACGCGTCGCCCTGCTCGGCGGGCGACTGGTCCGCGAGGGCTTCCTGCAGCAGAGCGCGCTCAGTCCCGCCGACGCCTACTGCCGGCCCGAGCGCACCGCCGCGCTCGCCGACGCACTTCTCGCGGTCGTCGACCGTTGCCGGGCCCTGGCCGAGCGCGGGGTGCCGGTGGCCTCGATCGAGGACCGCGACTTCTCCCCCGTGCTGCGCGCGAAGGACGCGCCCGAGGAGGAGATCCCCACGCGGCGTGACGCCGTACTGGGCGAGCTGGAGGAGGCGCGGTGACGTCCTGGGCTCCGGTGGAGTACACCGACGTGGCGGAGCTGCGCGGCCCGCTGATCGTGGTCCGGGGCGTGCGCGGCGTCGGCTGGGACGAGTACGCGTCGATCGAGCTGGAGACGGGGCAGCGCAGGCACGGCCTGGTCCTGGAGACCGACCGCGACCTGGCCGTCGTCCAGGTCTTCGAAGGGACCGCGGGGCTGCGGGCCGAGGGCACCCGCGTGACCTTCGCCGGGTGCCCGCTCCGGATCCCGGTCGGCGCGGGCTGGCAGGGCAGGGTGTGCGACGGGCGCGGCCGGCCGCTGGACGGCGGGCCTCCCGTCTTCGGCACGGCCGACGCCGCGGTGACCGGCTTCCCGCTCAATCCGACCCGGCGCGAACCCCCGTCCGAGCCCGTGCTCACCGGTATGTCCGCCATAGACGCCCTCACCACACTGGTCCGCGGGCAGAAGATCGCCGTGTTCTCCTCCGGCGGCCTCCCCCATCTGGAGCTCGCCGCGCAGATCGCCGCCCAGGCCAACACCGGCGGAACGCCGTTCAGCGTGGTCTTCGCCGCCATCGGGCTGACCCACGCCGACGCGGCGACCGTACGGGACACTCTGGAGGAGCGTTCGGCGGCCGGGGAGCTGACACTGTTCCTCAACCTCGCCGACGACCCGGTGATCGAGCGGGTGCTCACCCCGCGGCTCGCCCTGACCGTCGCCGAGCACCTCGCCTTCGTTCTGGGACGGCACGTCCTCGTGGTGCTGGCCGACATGACGAGCTACTGCGAGGCCCTGCGGGAGGTGTCCTCCGCGCGCGGTGAGATCCCGGCGCGGCGCGCGTACCCGGGCTATCTGTACAGCGACCTCGCCTCCCTGTACGAGCGGTGCGGGCGGGTGCCGGGCCTGCCCGGCTCGGTGACCGTACTGCCGGTGCTCACCATGCCCGCGGGGGACATCACGCATCCGGTGCCCGACCTCACCGGATACATCACGGAGGGCCAGATCCTGCTGACCCGGGACGTCCCCGTCTATCCGCACATCGACCCGCTCTCCTCGCTGTCGCGCATGATGCGGGCGGGGGTGGGGCCCGGTAGGACCCGGCCCGAGCACATGGATCTCGCCGCCCAGATTCTCGCCGCGCTGGCCCGTGCCCGCCAGGCGGCGGAGCTCGCCGAGATCGTCGGGGAGGGCGCGCTCGGCGACGCCGACCGCCGCTATCTCGCCATGGCGGACGCGTTCACGCGGCGGCTCCTGGCCCAGCGGCGGGACGAGGCGCGTTCCCTCGACGAGACCTTCGCGCGGGCCTGGCAGGTCGTCTCCGTGCTGCCCCGGCGGGAGCTCTCCATGTTGTCACCGGCGGCGCTCGACGCGGGATACCGGGAGGAGACGTGACGCTCAAGGTTCCGCCCGGACGGGCCGGCCGTCTGTGGCTCCGGCACCGCCTCGCCGCCCTACGGCGCGGGCTGGCCGTCCTCGACCGCAAGCGGCGCATCCTGCGGCGCGAGCGGGACCGCCTCACGCGACTCGCGGCGCGTACCGGCGAGGAATGGGAAGCGGCGTGCCGGGAGGCCGACACCTGGCTGCTGCGCGTCTCGCTGCTGGGCGGCCGTCGAGCGATCCGGCTCGCCGGTGGGGGCCCCCTCGCCGAGGTGCGGGTGGAGTGGATCGACGCCATGGGGACCAGCTATCCGGGGAGGTCCGCCTTCCTCCCGCCCTCGCCGGTCGCGTCACCGCCGCCCATGGTCACGGCGGCGCTCGTCCCGGCCGGGGCGGCCTGCCTCGCCGCCCTGCGCGCCGGGGTCGAGCACGCGGTGGCCGCGGAGGCCGCGCGGATCGTCACGGAGGAGGAGGCGATGACCGGCCGGCGGATCCGGGCGCTGCGCGACCTCCTCCTGCCCCGCCTCGAGGAGGCGCTGGCCGTTGTGGAACTGGCCCTCGACGAGATGGAGCGATCCGACGGCGCACGGGTCCGCCGCGCCCTGGCCGCCGAGCCTCGTGATCACCCGGGTTCCGCTCAGCGGTAACGGCGATCGCTCCCACCGGACCGCCGATTCACGGGCCGGTCGAGTTCCCGCCGTCCGGTTCCGGCTACGCGGGCGCGTACGTGAGGCATTCGGCGTCGTCGTGCGAATATCCGACGACGATGCCGGGGGCCTGGCATTCGAACTGGACGTTGTGCCGGCAGTCAGACATCTTGCACGCGCCGACGCGGGCGGTGACGGATGGATCGCCTCCCTTGGAGGGACCGCTGAGGAATGTGTCGCAGTGTGCGTGGTGAACATCACCGACGGTGATGGCGAGCGCGTGGCACGCGCCATTCCTGTTGTACGCGCAGGACTCGACCTGACACTCGTTGACTACGGGCATCTCCATCGCTGAGGCCTCCCAAGGCTCCGGGCCCGGTCCGTGTGCGACGTGCCGTCGCCAGGGCCTTTCGCCCGCTCGTCTGTCCGCTCGATTCGCCGCGTGACATAGACCGGCACACTCGGCACCCCTCTCGTACCGCCTCGGATCGGCCGTCACGCTCATGCCGATCCCAACTCTTCGCCAAGATCGGCGGCGCGTAGGCCGAGGCAGGTCGGCATCTGTTGTCAGGAGCCCTCTCCCCTCCGGCCCAGGCTTGGCTCGCCGTACCCGCCGAACCGGTCTCGCACCAGGCACAAGATCGCTCAGCACGCGGACGAGATCACCATGACCCTGTAGCGGGATGATCGGCCGGATCGGCCAGGCGCTCGCCCAGCGTGCCGCGGAGGCGGCGGAGCCCGCGACCGCGGCACCGGGAACCGTTCACCGAAGCGTCCGGCCCCGGGCCCCCGCCCGGCGGCGCAGCTCCCATGCCCTCGGCCTGGCGGACGCGATCGCGTTCGGAGAGGCTCTCGACCGGCTCCCGGACGAGTTGCTCGTCTTCGGGATCGAGGGCGGCGACTTCGGCCTCGACGCCCCTGTCACCCCGTCCGTCCGGGCGGCGATCCATGAGACGGCCGAGGCCATACGGCGGCGGCTCGGCTGAAACGGGAAGGAGTCGATCGCACGCGAGAAGGTGCGGGACGTCATGACCGGGGCACCTCATGGACCGCCACAGAATGGACCGCCACAGATCGTGTCGGACGACTCACGGAAGACGCAGGGTCCGGCCGCGCCCCTCAGCCCGGCGCCGAGTCGGTCGAGTCGGTTCGCCGATGCTCGATACGGGCGTCCCGCCCCGGAAACACCAGGACCTCACGCTCCTCGTCGAGCCAGCGAACGACATACGGGGGCGAGCCGTCGGGGTGACGCAGAGCGACGATGACGCCGACGTGATTCGGTCTGTCCGATCTGGTGCTCTCAAGCACCAGTCGATCCCCGACCATCGCTTTCATGGCTCCGTCCCTTCCGTCCCAGCGCGGCGGAATCAGGCTCGCCGCCGGATGGGCCGGTCGCACGCCTGCCCCGGGGCGCACTCTCGCTCTGGCGTGGACCGCCGCAGCACCGCGTTCCCCGCCGGGCCGTTCGAACGCCTTTCCACGCTGACTGCCCGGTTCGTGAGTGAGGCAGCTTCTCACCGAAAGGCCAGCACACCCCGTGGCCTTCTGGCGTATCGCGCCGGTAAAGCTCTTGTGTGTTCCGGATATTTCCCGATATTTCGACCTCCTGACAGCTCCGGGTCGCATCCCATACAGGACCTTCAGCCCTATCTGCCGATAATCCGGGCAGTCGATGCTGGAGGAAAGTCAGCCGAACCCCGGCGGGAGTGGCAGCCGTGGAGCGCTCGAATGACCAGGTCGCGGATCTGCTGCAGGAGTACGCGGATCTGATCGCGATCACGGGCGGCGACGCCTTCAGGGTGAGGGTGTACGAGAAGGCGGCGCGATCGGTCGGCGGCTACGCCCGCGACATCTCGAACATGGACGCCGGTGAGCTGCGCCGGATCCCCAACGTGGGCACCTCGATCGCGGCGAAGATCGACGAGTTCCTGCACACCGGCGCGATCCACCAGCTCGAGGAGCTGCGCACCAAGATCCCGGCGGGCGTCCGCATGCTCACGCTGATCCCCTCGCTCGGTCCGAAGAAGGCCGTGACGCTCTACCACGAACTGGGCATCGACTCGATCGAGTCCCTGGAGGCGGCGATCGGAGCGGGCCTGCTGCACGGACTGCACGGATTCGGCCCCAAGACCGAGGAGAACCTCCTGCACGGCATCGAAGTGATGCACAAAGCAGGCGAGCGGGTGGATCTCGGCATCGGGATGAGCGTCGCGGAGGAGATCATCGCGTCACTGCGCCAGGTTCCGGGATGCGAGCGATGCGTGTACGCGGGGTCGCTGCGCCGGATGAAGGACACCATCGGTGACATCGACGTTCTCGCCACATCATGCGAGCCGGCGGCGCTCATGGAGGCGTTCACCCTGCTCCCCACGACCGGCGAGGTGATCGCGCACGGAGACACCAAGACCTCGGTCCGCACCGTCGCCGGCCTCCAGGTGGACCTGCGGGTCGTGCCGGCCGACTCCTGGGGCGCGGCCCTGCAGTACTTCACCGGCTCGCGGGCACACAACATCCGGACGCGGGAGATCGCCGTCCACAAGAAGCTCAAGCTGTCCGAGTACGGCCTGTTCGACGTGACGACCGGGGAGAAGATCGCGTCCACCGGCGAGGCGGAGGTTTACGGCATGCTCGGGCTGCCGTGGATCCCGCCGACGCTGCGCGAGGACAGCGGCGAGATCGAGGCGGCGCTGCGCGGTGAGCTCCCGCGGATCGTGACGGAGACGGATCTCCGCGGCGACCTGCACACGCACACGAACCTGACCGACGGGCTGGCGTCGCTGGAGGAGATGGCCGCCGCCGCGGCGGAGCGGGGCTACTCCTATCTCGCGATCACCGATCACGCCCCCGCGCTGTACATGCAACGGATGACCGACGAGAAGGCCCTGGCCCAGCGCGAACAGGTGCGAGGGCTGGACGGCGCCTTCGGCGGGATGCGGCTGCTGCACGGCACCGAGCTCAACATCGACCCGGAAGGGAAGGTCGACTGGCCGCCGGAGTTCCTGGCCGGATTCGACCTGTGCGTGGCCTCCTTGCACTCGTATTTCACGCAGTCGCGCGAGGAGACGACCCGGCGGTTGCTGCGGGCCTGCGAGAACTCCCACGTCAAGATCATCGGCCATCCGACGGCCCGCGTGATCGGCAGGCGGGAGCCGGTGGACGCCGACTGGGACGCGGTGTTCACCGCCTGCGCCCGCACCGGCACCGCGCTGGAGATCAATGCCTTCCCCGAGCGGCTCGATCTCCCCGCCGACCTGGTCAGGCGGGCTTCGGGAAAGGGCGTCCTCTTCTCCGTCGACAGCGACGCGCACGCCGTGCCGCACCTGGCCACCATGCGGTACGGCGTGGGCACCGCGCAGCGCGGCTGGCTCACCGCCGACCAGGTGATCAACACGTGGCCGCTCGACCGCCTGCTGTCCTTCCTGCGGGCGGGCCGGCCATGACATGAACGACGGGCCTCGCGAGAAGCGGACATCCGCATCGCCGTAACCGGTTGGCCGCATCGGGCCGGCCGGGCGACGCGGAGCCCCCGCGCGGGAACGAGAGCCGTTTCGGGGTCTGCCGTGCTCAGCTCTGCCTGGCGCATCGGGCGATGTCGTCCGAACCGACGGCGAACAACTTGCCCGTCAGATCGGCCAGCGCTCGGGCGACCGCCAGCTCGTTGCCGACCTCGGGCACAGAAGGATCGGTCGGGTTACGACGTGCGCGGCCGACCCCGGCCACGTGAGTGTCGTCCCTGGTAGTGAGGACCGCGCGAGCAGACGTTTCGTCATCTTCCTCGGTGACATAGATGTGGATGCTCCATTGCGTGGCCTCCATGGCTGAACCTCCCGTCACGTGGATGTGGTGTCCCTTTCCTTGTCTGCGATGCCGTGACCGCCCGACAGGGACGGACGTCCGGTGCCGGAAGGATCCGAGGCTTCACGGCCTCGGTGAACCACCTTTCAGGGAAGCCCCGATGTCCCCGGACGCGCCTGACGAAGCGAGCACGACACCGGCCACGCCCGGCACCGTACGTGCGATGATCTCGGCGATCCGGGCCGACCTGTCATCCACGTCAGCGCCGTGCAGCTCGACCAGCCCGTCGCGTACGGTCACCTGCCACGACGTCGTCTCGAGGGAATCACGCAGCGCCGCCAGAACGTCATCACGGATCCTCTCGTCTCCGTGAGCCAGGATCCCCATCAGGTCACGTCGGCTGGCCATTCCGACGACGTCTCCGTCGCGTAGGACCGGAACGCTCTTCACTCCCATCGTGATCATCAGATCCACGACGTCCAGCACATCGGCCTGTTCCTGAACGGTCCTCACGTTGGACGTCATGACCTCCTCGACCCCCACGGACGGCTGCGAGCCGGGCAGTGCTTCGGGACGCAGGTAGGAGCCGGGGTCCGTTTCGAACTCGCCGCGCAGAAGGTCCATCTCGCTGACGATCCCGACCATCCGGCCCTTCTCGTCGACCACCGGGGCGGCCGTGATGTCCTGCTCGTAGAGCAGGTGGATGGCCTGTTTGACGCTCCACGTCCGCGGCACGGTCACCACCGGCGCCGTCATCATCTCCCGGACCAACATCGAGATCACCCCCACGTCTCCATCCCATGCCCCGGCGACGCCACTCCCCAGAGGCGAAGGTCCCTTCAGCACGCGGCCCGGCCCGGCCCGGCCCTGACCTCGAACCCGCTCTCGACCGGTAACTCCGGCCCTCTCTCATCGGGCGTCAGGGAAGGGTCAGGATGACCGGTCCGTCGTCGGTGACGGCCACTGAGTGCTCGACGTGGACCGTGCGGCTGCCGTCTCCGCTGCACAGGGACCAGCCGTCCTCGGCCATCGCGTAGTCGTCCCCGCCTCCGGCCATCAGGCTGGGCTCGATGGCGATGACCATGCCGGGGCGGAGCCTCAGGCCGCGCCCCTGACGGCCCTCGTTGGGTACCCACGGGTCCTCGTGCATGGCCCGCCCGATGCCGTGGCCGGCGAAGTCGTTCTGCATGCCGTAACCGGCCGCGCGGCCGATGCGGGACATGGCCTGGCCGATATCGCCCAGCCGCGCGCCCGGCACGGCCTGCGTGATTCCGGCGGCCAGCATGCGCTCGGCCGTCGCGATCAGGTCGCCGTCGCCCTGGCGGGCCCGGCCGACGCAGAAGCTGACAGCGGCGTCGGCATGCCAGCCGTCGATGTGGGCGCCGCAGTCGATGCTCAGCAGGTCGCCGTCACGGAGCCGGTAGCCGGTGGGCAGACCGTGCAGCATCACCTCGTTCACCGAGGTGCAGATCACGCCAGGGTAGGGAGTGGCACCGAACGCCGGGTGGTAGCCGAGAAAGGACGATCCGGCCCCGGCCTCGTGCATGATCTGGCGGGCCAGCTCGTCGAGCTCGCGCAGAGACACCCCGGCGGTCGCGTGCGAGCGGACCTGCGTGTGTACCGCCGCGACGACCCGGCCGGCCGCACGCATCACCTCGATCTCGCCGGCGGTCTTGAGCTCGATCAACTCCTGCCTCCTTCTGGATTCCGATAACTATACCGGTATTAGTATTGGGCCCATGGTACGCGAACCGTTGTCGATCGCCGACCGCCTGCGCGGGGAACGGCTGGGTGACCTGCTGCGCGAGGCCAGGGGTTCACGCAGCATCACCGACGTGGCACTCCGGGCCGGGATCTCCCCCGAGACGCTGCGGAAGATCGAGAGGGGCCGTATCCCCACACCGGCCTTCTTCACGGTCGTCGCCGTCGCCGGGGCTCTGGAACTGTCACTCGACGGACTGCTGGCTCAGATCAACCTGTCCGAAACGGCCGCCGAAGCCACGGGCGAACACTCCGGCCGACGGCGCGCGCAGAGCCGCAGGATGATGGTCCGGCAGGATGACCAGCGGCCCGGCCGCCAGAACCTCCCGCACCCGCGTTTCGCAGGTCCTCGTTACCTGTAGCGCGTGAGGTGTCGTCCACGACGTCCATGACAAACGACGTCGCCCGGTGATCCGCCTGCTGGATGTGGTCATCCGCCGCCGCCCATCACGCAGATCACCGGAGGAAGCATGCAGGTGCGGCGAGTCTTGCCGCCCGTCACAGGACCGGAGTCATGGACCGTGCCGGGCGACTGCGACGGCCCGATCCAGCCGATTGGGGGCTGGCTCAATTCGATCGGCGGTTGGTGGAACGCCATCTCGCCGATCTTCAGGCCGAGGGACTCAGCACCGGCGAGGGCCGGCCACGCGGGCATAGGGTTGGCGGCATGGCGACGCGACTTGTTCAGATTGCGATGAATGCTCGGGACGACTCCGCAGTGGGTCGGTTCTGGGCGGAGGCGCTCGGATGGGGTATTTCCAGCGAGGGGCCCGGCGTGACCAACGTCGAACCGGAGGACTTCGCCTATCCGGATCCCGTCGCTGTCTGCATCGACGTCATTGCCGTTCCGGAACCTAAAACGGTGAAGAACCGCGTGCACATCGATCTCGCGACCACTTCCGCGGCCCATCAGGCGGACCTGGTCGCGCGCCTTGAGGATCTCGGCGCGACGCCCGCCGACGTGGGCCAGGGCGACGTCCCGTGGACGGTCCTCGCCGACCCGGAGGGCAACGAGTTCTGCGTGCTGGAGCCTCGATCGAACTACCAGGACACCGGGCCGATCGCCGCGGTGGTGGTCGACTGCGCGGATCCGCGGGCCATGGCCGAGTTCTGGAGCGAGGCGATGGACTGGACCCTGCACGAGGTAAGCGACGATCATGCGGTGCTGCGCTCCTCCAAGGGGGTAGGGCCGTATCTGGAGTTCCTCCGTACACCCGGCGTGAAGACCGTGAAGAACCGCATCCATCTCGACCTCCGGCCGTACCCCGGCGACGATCAAGCGGCGGAGGTGGCCCGGCTGCGGGCTATCGGCGCCACCGATGTCGACCTCGGCCAGGGCGACGTTCCGTGGACGGTCCTCGCCGACCCGGAGGGCAACGAGTTCTGCGTCCTCACCCCGCGCTGACACGGAACCTCTTCGTCCGCGCGCGGTACAACGACTCCCCGCCAACGAGGTGGGGCCGCCGCTCCGCGGACATTTCCACGGGGACGACGGCCCGGCATCCGGACGAGACGGCGACGGATGTCACGCGTCACCGTCCGGTGTCATGCGCGATTACCACTTCCAGTGGCGGAAGTGGTGCCAGCTCCCGTCCCAGTGACGGGCGTGGTGCCAACCCCCGTCCCAGTGACGGGCGTGGTGCCAGCCCCCATCCCAGTGGTGGGCGTGGTGCCAGCCCCCATCCCAGTGGTGGACGTGGCGCCAGCCCCCATCCCAATGGTGGAAGTGGCGCCAGCCCCCGTCCCAGCGCCAGTGGTGCTGCCAGTGGCAACGACCATGCCAGCAGGGCCCCCAGTTCGTGGCGGAGGTCGTCGTGATCGACGTGGGCGGGATCGACGTGGTGGCGACCGCGGTCGGTGTCGCCGCGGTGGCGGGTTGCGCGGGCAGTGTCACAGGGACGACGAGGGCGGAGGCCGCCATCACCCCTGCCGCGAGAGAATGTCTCAGCATGAGCGATCACTCCGTGTTGTGACGATTGTGCGCCAGCGCTGCCTGGCTACGGAGCGTCGATTCGGTGCATAGAAGACGCCGAAACGGCGTGCTCATCAATTCCACCCTAGTACCGCAGTTCGCGAGGGTCACCCAAGGGCGCGGCCGGGATACGGCAGAGAGAAACCGCAGCGTGACCTGCTCGGGCGTCCGGGCGTCCGGGCGTTTGTCTAACAATCGTTTGATGAACGCGCGCCGGGTCCGCACCAGGGGTCTCACTGCGTCTGGTTCGGGCGTTCGTTTTACCGTTCATTTTCGGCCACGGTGTTCCCGCCTCCGCGGCCGAGTTGGCGGGCGGCCCCCCGTGGTCGATGACGACAAGCTGCCGCGATCGTGGCCCGCCGCCGGCGTGAGGAGTCCATCCGCACCATCGCCGCCGGCGTCATCCACAAGCCCCTGGCCGAAGCCCAGCGGGAGGACCGGGGGTCCCGGGACGGTTGGCTGCATGAGGCCAGGACGTGGACGACGCGACGTCGGTCACGCCTGCGCGTAGTCGCCAGGCCGGCGGTTGGCCTCCCGCTGCACCGTGGGCCCGTAATAGTTGTAGTGGATGTTCCAGACGCCGAGGGCGGCGCGGGTTCAGGCGATCAGCAGGCGAAGGCCGAGCTCTGCCGCGTCGAGATCGACGAGGTCCCGGTTGCGTTCGGCCCACCGACCGGATGCGAGGTCATCCCGGAGGCTGTGCACTGCGCGCTGCTCGGCCTCCGGCCCGACTCTGGCCCAGACCGACATACCGCGACGGACATTCTCCTCCAGGTACGCCTCCGGCCGACGCCAGTAGGCCTCGAAGAGGCCGTCAGCGCAGTCCCACGGGATGAGCACCGGTTCCATCCGGGCTCCGATCGCGCGGGCCTGCTCGGTCACCGAAGGCCGGCCGACAAGGAGGTCCGCGACCTCAGGCAGATAGTCGCGAGTAAGCCAGAACCGATGAAGCCATCCGGTGTCACTGGTGTCGTGCGTGAACACCACCACGCGGCGAGCAACCCGCCGCATCTCACGCAGGCCGGCGATCGGGTCCTGCCAGTGGTGAATGGAGGAAACACTCATCGCGGCGTCGAAGGACTGGTCATCGAACGGCAGGTTCTCGGCAGATCCAGCCAGGCACGGCGCCGCGTCCGGAGGGCGCTGCGAACGCATGAGCGCCGACGGCTCCACCGCGAGGACGTGGCGGTCGGGGGGCTCATAGGACCCGGTGCCCGCCCCTATGTTCAATATGGTTCGGGCGTCGCCGAGCGCAGCCCAGATCCGCGCAGCGATGCGCGGTTCAGTGCGCCGTGTCACGGTGTAGGTGGCTCCGATGGTGTCGTACAACTGCGCGCTGGACATTGACAACACTGCCTTTCCGGCTGTCACCCGTCGTCCCCTCACCGTAGCTGTGGCCTGGGTGACGTGCCGCTGCGTGGGATGTCGCTTGATCGCTACTTCACCATATTGATCGGCATACGAGGGCTGTCACAGAGTGGCGCTCATGTCCTGCAACGGCAAGCCGGACCCCCTGGCCGCGGGCATGTCTTGCCGCTTGCGCCCTTCGATCAGGTGGTCGGGGGCGAACAGGACGCGGGGCTCCAGATCGAGCCGGGTGGTGGGGACGTGGTCGGCCGGAGTGAGGTTGAGCGTCCAGTTGCCGAACGCTCGTCTGGGCGAACACCGTCCTGGAATCCTCCGTCCGGGAAGGCAGCGGCCCACATCCGTCGTATTCGGGTGCCGTTTAGAAGTCTGCGATGAGTCGGACGCCGCTGATCGGGTGCGGCCAGTATTGATGCGGATTCGGGGGGTTTGCGGGCTCCAAGGCCAAAGCCAAGGCCATCGAGGAGACGACCGAACTCCCGCCTTCAAACCACGCCGAGGTTCGGTGAGAGCCGGTCAGGCGTTCGTCCGTGACAGGTGGTCGGGGAGGTCGGTGAGGCGTTCGATGCGAAGTACCGTCTCCTCTGCCGTCGGCGACGGTCCACCGGTGACGAAGTCGACGCCACGGTCCAGCCAGATGCCGGTGAGCCCGGCGAGGGTGGCAGCGTTCACGTCGCTCTCCAGCATGTCGCCCACGTTGACCGCCTGCGCGGGGTCCGTCCACATCCACCGGCAGGCGGTGGCGTAGGCGACGGGCTTGGCCACACCGAGCTCGGTCGGGGTCAGGACGGCTTCGAAGTATTCCAGGAGGCCGAAGCGGGCGAGCTTGGCGCGCTGCTGCTCGGGGTCCCCGTTGGTGAGAACGGCCAGACGCGGTCCTCGGGGGAGCCGTTTCAGGGACTCCAGGCAGGGCTGGACATCGGGATAGCACCGCCAGGACTCCTCGAACACGGTGAGGTAGCGCTCGGCGATCCAGGCGTCCAGAAGGCCGGGACTTTCCGGAACCGGCTCGCCGAGCATCGGCAGGAAGGAACGGAGCCTGCGCCGGTGGTGCTCAGCGAAGGAGCACTGACCGGCCAGATATTCCCGCATGTGGCGCCCCTCCAGCGTCCACCACAACGTCACCAGTTCCTCCGGTGGAGCCGTCGCGTTCGGCGCGGCCTTGACGATCTGGCCGATCGCTTCCCAGACCGCGCTTCGATGATCGACCAGGGTGCCGTCCAGATCGAAGAAAATCACATTCGCCACAGGGTGATCATTTCGTGGCGCTTGTCCCTGACGCCAGAGGGGGCGCGGCACCGTGGCGCCCGGTCTGGCGGACCACGCCGCCTGAAGTGCTCAATCCGCCGCTTCTACGCGCACCCGTTATGCCGCGCGGTGCGCGGGTACCCCTCCGCCGGAACACCGTCCCGCCGGGCGCTGCCGGGCGGGCGGGACCAGCGGAGCAACTCCAGAGTGAACGCTCGGGCCTGCGACTGGACGTCCTGGGCCGCGCTGGTCAGAGCGGCGATGACCCTCACCGCCGCCTCGGACCGGATGGGCGTCAGCCGCGCCCCTTCGGCGGCGGCCTTCCGGACAAGCGTCTCGACCAGTCGCTCCGGGACGGGGGTATCGGTGAAGCCCGCGCGGTGGGTTCGGCGGCGCTCGATCTGCGCGTGCAGCAGCCGCGTGTCCTCGTCGACCTGGACGCTCGCGCCCAGCCTGATCGTCGCGAGCAGCGCCCGGCGGTCGGGCTCGGGAAGGACGCGCACCACCGGTTCGTAACCCAGCGCGTGCAGGGCGAGCCGCGCGTTGAAGAGCGCCGCGCCGCAGCTGATGAGCATCTGACGGCCCTCTGGATCGCCCAGCCGCAGCAACCGATCGGGATCAGCCCGCAGGCTGATCTCGTCACCGGAGACGGCGAACGACCACGGCTGGGTGTTGTGTATGGAGGGCGCCCAGATCGCGGCCTCCACGGCGACGTGAACGGCGTGGCTGATCTCTTCTGCTGGACGGGTGTTCATCGTCCACCACCTCCTCGGGGAGATGAGGCCGACCCGTCACGCGGCAACCGCCTTCGGCCATGGCTCGGTCGGCGACTGCCGCTGTGTCACAGGCTCAATCAGTAGCGTACGACGACGGCCGGGGACACACGCGAGCGCACAAGCGAATGAGCGACGCCCACTGATGTGAACCTTCATCCAACAAGATCATCGTTGTGCCCGCGTGGGCACAACGTCCTCAAACGATCTTTGGCCCAGGCTCGCCGGGAGGCCGAACGCGGCGAACAGGCCGGGTGCCTCGAACACGTCCACCGCGGCGAGGAGGCCCGCCCTCGGGCGCAGCACGATCAGCGCGAAGGAACGGAACGCGGTGTCACCGGCGCCGCGGACGTAGGCGGCGACCGCCGGCTGGCGGTTCGCGGCCGTCGGCAGCATCCACCACCGGCCGGGGGTGTTCATGTCCCGGCGCAGCGCCCGCGCGACCGCGGCCTTGCCGGTCCACTCCCCGACGCCGGGCTCGATGGTCAGCCGGATGTCCTCACGGAGCAGGTCGACGAGGGCCTCCGGATCGGCCCGTTCGTGCGCGGCGATGTACCGCGCCAGCAGTTCGCGCTGTGCGGGGTCAGGTTCGCCGGCGGACGACCACTCCAGGCGACCGCCCGGCCACCGCTCGCGCAGCGTCGTCCTGGCGCGCTGCAGGGCGCTGTTGACCGCCGGTACGGTCGTGCCGAGCAGGGCGGCCGCCTCACTCGCCGACCAGGACAGCACGTCGCGCAGGATGAGCACGGCCCGCTGGCGGGGCGGCAGCAGCTGGATCGCGGCAAGGAACGCCAGGGAGATCGTCTCGCGGCCGACGGCCATCATGTCGGGGCCGGGGCGCTCGTCGAGCAACTGGTCCGGGTACGGCTGCAGCGCCGGTGTCGTGCGCCGCAGGGTGTCCAGGCAGGCGTTCGTGGCGATGCGGTACAGCCAGGTTCGGGCACTGGCACGCTCCTCGAACGCGTCCCTGGACCGCCACGCCCGAAGGAACACCTCCTGCACGTGGTCCTCGGCCGCGTCGAACGACCCGAGCATCCGGTAACAATGGACCTGCAGTTCGCGGTGGTACCGGCGGGTCAGGTCCGCGAACCTCGCGGCGTCCACGGCAACGTTCATACCCGTACCGACGAAAGAAGACGGCCGGATCATCGGAGAGATTCCGGCCGGAGTACGTCTACTCGGGTATGGCGATTGTTGAAGTGGACATCTCGATGTCGGTGGACGGGTTCGTCACCGGGCCCGACCTGGACACATGGCCCGGTCTGGGCGAGCGCGGCGAGCGGTTGCACGCGTGGCTCGGGCACGACGAGGGGCGGCGGCTGAGCGAGGCGACGTTCGCCGCGTCCGGCGCCGTCGTGACGAGCCGGTCGGTGTACGAGGCGACCGGCGGTTGGGGTGACGACGGCTTCTACCGGATGCCGGTATTCGTCGTGACCCACCGGCCGCACAGGGTGGTGCGCAAGGGCGACACCACGTTCACGTTCGTGACCGGCGGGGTCGCCGCCGCGATCGAAGCGGCCGCGACCACCGCCGGCGACAAGCGGGTCCACGTGATGGGTGGTGCGTCGATCGTCCAGCAGGCGCTGCGGACCGGCCTGGTCGATCGTCTGCGGCTGCACATCGCCCCGTTACTGCTGGGCTCCGGCACCGTCCTGTTCGACGGTGCCGGCCCGGAGCTGGAACACCTGGACACCGTGGACACCCCGGACGCCACCCATGTGACGTACCGGGTCGGGCGGGCCGGACCCTGACCGGGTCGGGCGGGCCGGACCCTGACCGGCTCGGCCGACGGCCGCGTGTCCCGCTTCTATGACCCGCGGCCAGGTCCCGCCGACTGCTGCTCCGCCGTACCGGTGATCGTGGCTTCGCGCCCGCGCAGGCCATGTTCACGAAGGCGGGGAAGCACCTCGGCGCCCAACCGGGCGATGTTCTCCCGGGTCCGGTCAGGGCGGGCCGTGCCCTCCGCCATGAGGATCAGATGCCGCAGACCGGTCGCGGCGACCGTGGCCCGGATCACATCGACACAGTGCTCCGGCGAACCGACCGGGTGGATCGCGCAGAGCCGCTCGACATAGCGGGCCGCGTCCGTGCGGGAGGAGCCCTGGCCGTCCACCCGTACGTATCCGGCCAGCCCCGGCTCCAGCCACCGGGGCATTTCGGTACGCAACTCCCGCACGGCTGCCGCCGTGGAGTCGGCCACGTGCCCCACCACGGCGGCCACGTGGCCGTTCACTCCATGCCCGCCATGAACAGCGGCGTTCGGGACAGCTCCCGCTGTGGCCGCCCCCGGCACCGTCGGGGCCGCGGCCGCGTACCGCTCGTATTGCGCGATCATGGCGGCTTTCTCCGCGTCGTCGATGTGCATGCCCAGCAGCATGGGCAGTCCGCGCTCGGCGGCGAGCCGCACCGTATTCGCGGAGGTACAGGCCACCAACGGCCGCAGCCGGGCGGGCGGCATCATCGGCACCCGGCGAAACCTGAAGAACTCGCCGTCCGCGGCCACCTCGTTCCGGGAGAGGGCCGCGCACAGCAGGTCGAGGCCTTCGGCGAATCCGCGTTCGAACCGGGACAAGCCCGTGCCGAACACCTCCAGGTCACGCCAGGGGCCGCCCCGACCCACGCCGAGCAGGAACCGGCCGCCGGAAGCATGGTGCAAGACCGCCGCCTCCTCGGCGAGGGCGACCGGATGCCGGGTGGACAGAGTGGCAACCGCCGTACCAACCGCGATCTTGGTGGTCCGACCCAGCGCGACGCCCGCCAGCGTGGTGGCCGAAGGGCATACGCCGTACGTCATGAAATGGTGCTCGGCGATCCAGGCATCGTCGAATCCGGCTGCCTCGGCCGCCGAGATGGCGTCGATGGTCTGGGAAAGGACCTCTCCGGGCGAGCACCCCGGACGGCACGGGGCAATCAGGAAAACGCCCAGGCGCATTCTTCAGTTCTAGACCACGTCCGTCGGCGAGGTCCACCAGCGAGTCCGCCTGTCGAACACACCGGTGAACCACGCGCCCGCAGGAAACGGCATCTCAGCCGGACATCGCGCCGCCGCTCAGTGCTCGTCCCAGTGCCCGTCGTGGCCGGCATGGCGGTGACCGTCGTGGATGTAGTCGACGTGATCCCCATGCGGTACGGCCACGTGTCCGCAGCCGGGCCCATGCCGGTGACCGTGATCATCGTGAGGCATGTGGCCCGCGGGCTCACACTCATCGACGTGATCACCGTGCACCCGATGCAAGCACCCGTCGTGTACGTAGTCGACGTGATCAGCATGCGGTACGGCGACATGCCCGCAACCGGCTCCATGGACGTGGTCGTGATCGGGATGCTGACGGTGTTCGGCAGATGTGGTCACTGGTCTCCACCCCGCTGATCAATTCATGGTGAGCGGTGCTCCGCCTTTGGCGGGCGAGCTACTCGTACCCCTTGGCCATTCACGGGCAGCACGGTTTCTTCTCTGAAGATGCCATCCCGGCGAAGAGCCGGGAAACGGTGGCGACACCTGTCCGAGTTCCCGGGCCGAGCCGATTCCTGTTCCCGGCATTACGCGCCCCACTTCGTGGCAGGCTTGTTCGGCGAAGGCAGCGAAGCCGCCACAACTTTCGGCGGGACCTGCGGGACCACATCCTGGCCGATCGCCTCCGCACGCTCTCCGGCTCGAGACCCTCATGCCGGGGTCTGGAAGGAGCGCTTGGAGAAGCCGATCATGTACCCCTCTATGACGGTCGTGACCGGCTGGTCCGCGCGGCCTCCCGCGCCGAGCGTGATGAACAGCGGGATGTAGTGGTCCACCGTCGGGTGCGCGTACGGCATGCCCGGCGCCCTCGTCCGGTAGGCCGCCAGCTCCCCCACGTCCCCTCGGGCCAGCGCGTCGGCCGCCCATGCGTCGAACTCGGACGACCAGGCGGGGACGACGCCCTTGTGGATCATCTCGGGAGTGACGAACGGCAGCCCGTGCGTCATGAACCCCGAGCCGATCACCAGCACGCCCTCCTCGCGCAACGGCGCCAGCCTGGCCCCCAGGCGCAGGAGCAGGTCGGGGTCGTGCGAGGGCAGGCTGAGCTGGAGCACCGGGATGTCGGCCAGCGGGTACATGGCCATCAATGGCACCCAGGCCCCGTGGTCGAGCCCACGGCTGCGGTGCTG
This sequence comes from Microtetraspora sp. AC03309, assembly GCF_020826795.1. NCBI lineage: Bacteria > Bacillati > Actinomycetota > Actinomycetes > Streptosporangiales > Streptosporangiaceae > Microtetraspora > Microtetraspora sp. AC03309. The sequence goes on from NZ_JADDIL010000005.1 coordinate 50,408, forward strand.
GTGAACCGGTTCCCTGTCGGGCATCATCGCGGCCACCCGTCGGGCGAGAGCGCTCGCGTCGGGGGTGTCGTACCGCATCGTGTAGTAGCGGCGGTGGAAGCCCCCGAAGTCGTACACCAGCGGAGTGTGCGCGGCGGACGCGGACAGCGCCGGCGGCGCGGCCTCCCAGTGCGCGGAGACGATCAGGACGCTCTTGGGCTTGGGCAGCGACTGCGCCCAGCCGAACAGCTCACGGAGCCAGGGGCCGTCGTCGAACAACGGGGGCGCGCCGTGGCTGATGTACAAGGCGGGTAGCGGCCCGTCGGCGGGCGTCCAGTCGTGCTGGGCGCGGGCGGCGGGCAGCGCTCCGGGCAGGAACTCGTCGTAGGCCCCGGCGGGGATCTCCGGGTTGAGGATGGAGGCCATGGAATTCTCCTGGTGGCGCAGCGGGCGGGTCGGCCGTCGGCGGAGCGATCGGGTCGTCGCTCCGGAGGGTCAGCCGAGACAGGTGTCGTCGGGGTCGATGGCGCGCATGATGCGGCGCCCTATGTCGCGGAGCTGCCGGGTCTGCCCCTTGGTGAGGGGGTCGAGGACGAAGCCGCGGACCGCCTCCACGTGCCCCGGAGCGGTCGCGACGACCTTGTCCCAGCCGTCCTCGGTGAGGACGGCCAGGGTGTAGCGGCCGTCGGCCGGGTCGGGCGTGCGCCGTACCCAGCCGCGCTTCTCCAGCCGGCCGACCACATGCGACAGGCGCGACAGCGACCCGTCGGAGAAGGACGCCAGCTCACTCATCCGCATCGTGCGCTCGGGACTCATCGACAGCCCCGCCAGGACCTGGTACTCGAAGTGGCTGATGCCCGCGTCGCGCTGCAACTGCCCGTCCAGAGCGGCGGGCAGTCTGATCAGAACGCTGACCAGCGCCAGCCACGTCTGCATCTCCTCCTCGGTCAGCCAGCGAGGTTCGCGCGGTGTGTCCATAGCTCTGATTTTACTTGATGCCTCAACTAATCTAGGCCGCATCAAGAGTTGACGCTTCAAGTCCTTATATCTACTGTTCGTTTGAATATTCAAGTCAACCGTACGGAATGGACTGCCGATGAACGTGGTTCTCTGGATCATCGCCGGCCTGCTCGCCCTCGTCTTCATCGGCGCCGGCCTGATGAAGCTGACGCAGCCGAAGGACAGACTCGCCGCGTCCGGCATGCCCTGGACCGAGGACTTCTCCGCCGGAACGGTCAAGGGCATCGGCGCTCTGGAGGTCCTGGGCGCGATCGGCCTGATCCTCCCCGCCGCCCTGGACATCGCGCCGGTGCTCACGCCGCTGGCCGCGCTCGGCCTGGCCGTGGTCATGGCCGGTGCCGCCGTCACACACGCCCGCCGCAAGGAGTCACCGACGATCGTGGTCAACGTGGTGCTCCTGCTGCTGGCCGCCGTGGTGGCCTGGGGCCGTTTCGGCCCGTACGCCTTCTGACCCCCAGCGGTTCGCGGGACATGAGCCGCATGAGCCGCATGAGCGGACGTACCGCTGCGTATCGCCGGCCGTCCGGCGGTGCCGGTGCGCTTCAGCCCTGGCGCGGGCGTGTCAGGTCCGATACCGCGGACGTCCGCGGCGGGCGGGCCGTACAACGCTGGACTACGCCGTCGCCGCGGGACGAGAGGCGCCCCCCCCTGGCACGGCGTCACACCCGTGGAGTGAACTGAGCCAGGTCGTAGATCCCGAGGGTCTTCTCGATGTCGGCGACATGGTCGACCACGCCGGCGAACCCGTTCGCGCCGAAGCGGCGGTGCTCCTCGTCCTCGAAGACCTCGCCCAGTTCGAGGAACTCCTTGGGCGGGACGACGTCGCGGAAGGCGGGGAAGACCACGGTGTCCTCCCGGGCCTCGTGTGGCTCGTACATGCGGATGAACGCGGCCATGTCGGTGACCAGGGCGCGGCGGCCCCGCGCGTCGGGGACCTTGGAGGGAGCGGTGGCCTCCAGGATGCGGCTGGTCAGAACGCGTCCTCGCCGGTGTTGGAGCTGGAGGACGGAGACCGTGTCGGTGAGCTTTCCGGCCTTGCGCAGCCGCGGGAAGACGTACTGCTCTTCGAGGTGCTCGTGGTACTCCTCGATGAAGTCACGGATGATGCGCGCCCCCGCGTTGAGCGGCTGCGCCGGGACCTGCTCGCCACCGTCGATCCGGCGGATCCCGTTCCGGTAGATCAACAGGATCCGTTTGAGTACGCCGTGCTCGCGCATGAGGTCTTCCGGCGGGGTCACCGGCACCTCGGACTCCCTACCCGGCGAGGACGGCGCCGGGGAGGTCGCCCCGGCCCCGGCCCCGGCCGTGGCCGTACGCGCCGGGGCGCCGCAGGCGGCGAGGGCGACTCCCCCCGCCATCGCGACGGTGGACAAGCCCAGCAGATCGCGTCGGCGCACCGCCGGAGAGTTCAGGTCCCCCACGACACCTCTCCATTTCATCGTCTGCGCGCTCGGGCATTGGGTGCGTCCGGGACATTCCCCGGTCCCACGACCCCACGCGACCTTCCGGGTAATGCTCCGGCCAGCCGAGCGACCCGGCCACCGCGACCGGACCGGCCGATTTCCGTACGCCGCGAATCAGTATCGTGAACCCGATATCGGGATCGCGTTCTACGTCGATGGAGAGTCGCTATGGCCCGCGCCTCGGCCGGAGCCCGCCAGCCGCTGCTGGAGCGTCGCCTGGGCCTGACCGACGCCGTGGTCATCGGCCTCGGATCGATGATCGGCGCCGGGGTCTTCTCCGCGCTGGCCCCTGCCGCGGCCGCGGCCGGCTCCGGCCTGCTGGTGGGGCTGGCGCTCGCGGCGGTGGTCGCCTATTGCAACGCCATCTCATCGGCACGGCTGGCGGCGCGCTACCCCGCCTCCGGCGGCGCCTACCTCTACGGCCGCGAACGTCTGGGCCCGTTGTGGGGATATCTGGCCGGGTGGAGCTTCGTGGTCGGCAAGATCGCCTCCTGCGCGGCGATGGCGCTTACCGTGGGCGCCTACCTGTGGCCGGGGCACTACCGGGAGGTGGCCGTGGCCGCGGTGGTGGCCCTGACCGCACTGAACTACACCGGAGTACGAAAGGCGGCGTGGCTGACCCGCCTCATCGTCGCGGTGGTGCTGATCGTACTGGCCGCCCTGGTGGCGACGATCTCCGTCAGCGGCCACGCCCAGCCGGCCCGGCTCGCCGCCATCTCCGAGGGCGGCGTGCGCGGCGTGCTGCAGGCGGCGGGCCTGCTCTTCTTCGCGTTCGCCGGCTACGCCCGCATCGCCACCCTGGGCGAGGAGGTGCGTGACCCCGCCCACACCATCCGGCGCGCGATCCCCATCGCGCTCGGCATCACCCTGGTGGTCTACACGGCCGTGGCGGTCACCGTCCTGGCCGTCCTGGGTCCTCAGCGACTGGCCCGATCGACCGCCTCGCTGGCCGAGGCGGTCACTGCCGCGGGCCTGCCCGCCCTGGCCCCGGCCATCCAGGCGGGCGCCGCGATCGCCGCCCTCGGATCGTTGCTCGCGTTGATCCTCGGGGTGTCCCGTACCACCCTGGCGATGGCCAGGGACCGGTACCTGCCGCCCGCTCTGGCCGCGGTGCACCCGCGCTTCAAGGTGCCGCACCGGGCCGAACTCGCCGTCGGCACCGTCGTCATCGTGCTGGTGCTGACCAGTGACCTGCGCGGCGCGATCAGCTTCTCATCCTTCGGCGTGCTGGTGTACTACGCCATCGCCAACGCCGCCGCCTGGACGTTGCCTCCCGGCGAAGGACGCCCGCCCCGGATCGTCCCCGTCCTCGGCCTGGCCGGCTGTGCCGCTCTTGCCTTCAGCCTCCCGCCGGTCGCGGTGCTCTCCGGCAGCGCGGTCCTGGTGATCGGCGGCCTCCTGTACGGGGCACGCCGAATCCTCAACCGGCACTGAGCAACCGGCACTGAGCCCACGCCGGGGTTCGACGGCCGGGGTTCGACCTCAGCCGGTCCAAGAGTTGGTAGCATCTTGAAACCATTCGTCCCCGCACCGAAAGGCGAAGCCCTACGTCCGGTGATCGCGGCGCCGCGGCACCGGAGGGAGCGGAATTCGCCGGCCGACAGCGGATCGCGCACATAGCCGATGCCCATGGCGGTCTTTCGTCCACCAGTCACCGCGACAAAGGGAGAGTCCCGTGCCGGAATCAACGATCAAGGTAGGCTCGCTGAGTTTCGACGCGCTGGTGGACGGCCCGCCGGATGGGGAACCAGTCATCCTCCTTCACGGTTTCCCGGAGAACTCTCGGCAGTGGACGGCACATGTCGCAGCGCTCGCCGAGGCGGGGTACCGGGCCGTGGCCGTGGATCAACGCGGGTACTCGCCCGGCGCACGCCCGGCGGAGGTGGAGGCGTATCGGATGCCGCACCTGGTGCAGGACGTACTGAACGTGGCGGACGCGCTGGGCGCCGATCGATTCCACCTGGTCGGGCACGACTGGGGCGGCTCTGTTGCGTGGTGCACCGCATTCACCAGTCCCGAACGGGTGGCGACGCTCACCTCGTTCTCCACACCGCATCCGCGTGCTTTCGCCGACGCGGTGCGGGAAGGGGCGCAGGCGGTGCCGGACTACCATCGGACGTTCACGCCGGACGGCGCGGAAGCGATGCTACGTGATGATCTCACCTGGATCCGGGATGCGCTGGGATCGGCGATCCCCGCGGAACACGTACAGGAGTACGTGAGGCGGCTGAGCCACCCCGAGGCGCTGAAAGCGGTGTTGAGCTGGTTCGCCGCCAAAGATCCGGCGGACGTGGCGATCGGCCCGATAGGGGTGCCGAGTCTGTATGTGTGGAGCGACGGCGACCCGGTGGTACGGCGCCGCACCGCCGACCTGACGGCGAAATGGGTGACCAGCCCGTACCGCTTCGTGGCGTTGGAGGGAATCGGCCACTGGATCTCGGAAGAGGCGCCGGAGCTCACCTCGCGGCTGGTGGTGGAGCACGTGCGGGGGTCGTAGGGCGGGGAACGAAAGCCGACCCGGATCTGGCGGAGGGCCGCCACCGGGCCGGCCTCCGGCCGCCGCCCGTAATCAGGAGGCGATCTCGTCCAGCTCGGCCAGCGCCTCCGCGTCGGGCCGCCACGTTCCGGCGGCGGCGTTGGCCCTGATCTGCTCCGGCCGGGTCGCGCCCGCGATCACCGAGGCCACGGCGGGCCGTGCGAGGAGGCCGCCGATCGCGATGTCGAGCAGGCCGACGCCCTGCCGCTCCGCGTACTCCGCGAGCCGCTCAACCGTGTCGAACCGGGCGTCGGTGAGGTACTCGGGCCGTGCGGCGAGGCGGGTGCCCTCCGGGGGCGTCGCGCCTCGCCGGTACTTGCCGGTGAGCAGCCCGTTCGCCAGCGGGAAGTACGGCAGCACGCCGACGCCGTAGTGCGTGGCCGCGGGCAGGAGCTCCTGCTCGACCCGCCGATTGAGCAGGCTGTACTCGTTCTGCGCGGAGACGAAGCGTTGGTATCCCGCGGCGCGGGCGATGTGGTCGGCATCCGCGACCTGCCATCCGGCGAGGTTGGATGATCCGATGTAGCGCACCTTGCCCTCGCGCACCAGCTCGGTCAGCGCGGCGAGGGTTTCCTCGATCGGCGTCACCCGGTCGGGGAAGTGCAGCTGGTAGAGGTCGATCCAGTCGGTGCGCAGCCGGCGCAGCGACCGCTCGACCGCCTTGCGGATGTAGCGCCGCGAGGCGCGGGCGCCCCAGTCGGGGCCGTTGGCCCCGCCGGTGTCCCCGCCGAACTTGGTGGCGAGGACCACCTCGTCGCGCCGCCCCTGCAGCACCTCGCCCAGGAACTCCTCGGATTCGCCGTAGATGTCGGCGGTGTCGATGAAGGTGATCCCCACGTCGAAGGCGGCGTCCACCACCGCGCGGGTTGCCTCGATGTCGATCCGCCGGCCGAAGTTGTTCGCCCCCAGACCGACCGCCGAGACGACCAGACCGGAATCGCCGAGACTGCGGTATGACATGTCAGACACGGAAACGCTCCTCTGTTCCTCATCCGTCGTCATCGCGTGCGGCCGGTCCGCGTCCGTGTCCGGGCCCTCTGCCGGGACGACCCAGGTGCCCTACTTCTCGCCCTGTACGGCATGCCGCGCCTCGCGGAGCAGCTCCACGACGGCGCCGATGTCGGCGTCCGCCCAGCCGAGCTCGGCCGCCTCCTCGTAACGCCGCTCGACCAGCCGGGCGATCGGCGGGTCGATCCCGGCGGAGCGGGCCACGTCGACGGCGAGCCGCACGTCCTTGGCACCGAGCCGGGTCGTGAACCAGCCGCGATGATCACCGCTGAGGATATCGTCGATCCGGTTGTGCACCGCGGGCGGGACGGTCGGCCACCCGAAGAGGAAGTCCCGCAGCAGCATGTCGTCCACGCCCGTCGCCAGGCCGATGGCGACCACCTCGGCGACCACGGCGACGCTCGACATGAGCAGATAGTTGTTCAGCAGCTTGAAGACGACCGCGTCGCCGGGGTCGCCTCCGCAGTAGCGGTAGGCCGCGAACGCCTCCGACCAGACGGGCCGCAGATCGTCGACGAGCTGCCGGTCGCCCCCGACCAGCGTGAACGCCTGCCCGGAGGCGACGGCCTGCGGCCCCCCGATGATGGGCGCGGCCACGAACCGGCCTCCCGGCGCGGCCTCGCGCAGCGCGCGTGACGTGTCCGGGGAGACGGTGCTCATGTCGGCCACGATCGGCCCCTCCACCCCGGCGAGCCGGAGCATGACCTCGCGCACCGCCTCGTCCCCCGCGAGCGAGAACAGCACGGCGTCGGAGTCGCGCGCGGCCTCCGCCGGATCTCCCGCCTCGGCGGCGCCACGGGCGACCACCTCGCCGGCCCGCCCCGGGGTGCGGTTCCACACCGTGACCGTGAAGTCCCGTTCGAGCAGCCGCTCGGCCAGCGCCCGCCCCATCCTGCCCATTCCGAGCACCGCGACGCGCATAGGGCATCCCCCCTCCCGGCCATTGTCCCCGCCGTCACGCTGCGGGAACTCCCCGGGTCAGGGGTAGATCTTCTGCTGCTCGGCCAGCATGGCGACGAACTTCGCGATGCGCCGCGCCCGGGTCTCGGGCTTCTTGGCGTCGCCGACGCGGTGGAGTACGGCGTACCGGTTTCTGCTGTCGAGCGTGGCGAAGAACTCGGCGGCCGCCGGGCTGGCGTCGAGGGCGACCCGCAGGTCGTCGGGGACCGTGGCGGTCCGCTGCGACACGTAGGCCGCGTCCCACCGTCCGTCGGCCCTGGCCCGCTCGATCTCGCGCAGTCCGGCGGGCCGGACCAGACCGAGCTCGGCCAGCCCGACGACCCGGTCGCAGTTGATCTTCGACCATCTGCTCCTGGCCCTGCGCGGGGTGAACCGCTGCAGCCAGTGGGTCTCGTCGAAGGCGGCCTTCTGCCCGTCGATCCAGCCGAAGCACAGGGCCACGTCCAGCGCCTCGCCGTACGACACGGTGGCGATGCCGGAATCCTTCTTGGCGATCTTCACCCAGAGTCCGTCCGACCGATCGTGCTCCTGTTCGAGCCATTCCTCGAACGCGTCGCCGGACGGGAACTCGATGACGGGCAGGTCCTTCGCGGGAGACACGGGCAACCTCACCGGGCCGGTCGGTGGTCGGACACGGCGGGCCTTCCGGCCGCCGGGGGCGGGGTTCACGCTACCCCCTCCGGCCGGGTCCGATCAGGTCCACGGTCAGCCGGGCAGATCAGACGGGACCGCGAGGCGCGGTGCAGTCGCGGATGGCGAGCCCCCTCTGCGCGGCTCCCCTTGTCATTCACAATCAGATTCAAAGCGGAAGGGCGGAGACTACCGCTCCATGCGGGTTCCAGTCACACTCCAGCACAACTTGGTCGAATGCGGGGCCGCCTGCCTCGCGATGATCCTCGGCGCGCACGGGCACCACACCTCCGTGCGCACGCTGGCCGGGGAGATGGGCGTAGGCCGGGACGGCGTCAGCGCGCTCACCCTGGTACGCACCGCGCGGGCGCGCGGGCTGACCACGCGCGCCTTCTCCCTGCCGGCGGCGCACGTACACGAGATCGATCTTCCGGCTGTCGCCCACTGGCGGGCCAGGCACTTCGTGGTGGTGGAGCGGGCGGCCGGGAAGCGAATCACGATCGTCGACCCGGCGAGCGGACGGCTGAGACTCACCTGGGAGGAGTTCGCGCGGGACTACAGCGGCGTGATCCTCACCTTCGCCCCCGGCCCGGACTTCCAGCGGGGACACCTCGGTGAGCGGCGATCCTGGTGGTCGCGCTACATCCGCTTCAGCGTGCTGAGCCACCGTGGCCTCCTGGCCATCCTGGTACTGCTCAGCCTCATCCTGCAAGGGCTCGGGCTCGTCCTGCCCGCCGCCACCGAGAGCATCGTGGACGGGGTGCTGGGGCGGGGTGAGGTCGATCTGCTCCCGCTGCTGGGACTGGCCGCGATCGTGGCGGTGGTCGCCCACCTCGCCGCCGGAGGGTTGCGGGCCTGGGCGCTGGTCGTGCTGCGGGCCCGGGCCGACACCGCGCTGCTCGACGATCTGGCCAGGCGGCTGCTCGCCCTGCCGTTCCGCTTCTTCGCTCATCGGGGCTCGGCCGATCTGGTCTCGCGGATCAGCGGGGCCGGCCTGCTGCGGGACATCCTCACCGGTCAGGTGCTGTCCGCGCTGCTCGACGGCCCTCTGGCCATCGGGTATCTCGTCGCGGTCACCGTACGGTCGCCGCTGCTCGGCGTGGTGCTCGTCGTCCTGGCGGCGGCCCAGTTCCTCGTGCTCCTCGTCACCCGGCAGCGGATCCGCGACCTGGTCCACCGCGAGCAGGAGGCGCGTAACGACGCGCAGGGGCAGCTCATCGAATCCGTCAAGGGCATTGAGACGATCAAGTCGTCCGGAGCGGAGAACCAGGTTCTCGAACGCTGGACGGGTCTGCTGCACGTCCAGACGCAGCAGGTACGGCGGAGCTCGTCCGCCCAGGGCATGCAGGACACCGTGCTGGGAGCGCTGAGGTTCGCCGCCCCGCTGGCTCTGTTGTGGGCCGGTGCGTGGCAGGTGGTGGATCACCGGCTCACCACGGGCGCCATGCTCGGCGTGCTCGGCCTGGCCGCCGCCGCCCTGGCGCCGCTGGCCTCGTTGACGGCCAGCCTGCGGGGCCTCCAGACCGCCCGCGCCCAGGCCGAGCGGCTCGCCGACATCTGGGAGACCGCCCCCGAGCCCGGCCCCACCGGTGCGGTGGGTGACGAGGGCGAGGCTCCGGAATCCTCCGCCCCTACCGTGTCCGCCGGCCGTACCGGTGGCGGAACGCGGCGGAGCGGCATCGAGATGAGGGCGGTCGGCTTCCGGTACGCGCCCGAAAGCCCGTGGATCGTCCGCGGGATCGATCTGCGCGTCGTCCCCGGGCAGAAGGTCGCGCTGGTCGGGAGGTCCGGGTCCGGCAAGACCACCCTCGCCCGGCTCCTGCTGGGGCTATTTCCGCCGGTCGAGGGCGAGATCCTCTACGACGGGGTGCCGGTGTCCCGCCTGGATCCGAGACGGCTACGGCGCCGCTTCGGGGTGGTCACCCAGGAGCCCGCCCTGTTCACCGGCTCGATCGCGGACAACATCGCGCTGGGAAGTCCCGCCGCCTCCCCCGGCGAGGTGGAGGAGGCGGCCCGGCTGGCCTGCGTCCACGACGACATCGCCGCGATGCCCCTGGGGTACCACACCGTGCTGACCGAGGGCGGGGGGGTGTCCGGCGGTCAGCGCCAGCGCATCGCCCTGGCCAGAGCGATTCTGGCCCGGCCGGAGATCCTGCTGCTTGACGAGGCCACCAGCCACCTCGACACCGACACCGAGGCGGCGTTGAGCGCGAACCTCGGCGCCCTTCCCCAGACGCGCATCGTGATCGCCCACCGGTTGAGCACGATCAGGGACGCCGATCTGATCCTGGTACTGCACGGCGGCCGGGTCGTCGAGAGCGGCGCCCACGACTCGCTGATCCGCTCGGGCGGCCTGTACACGCGCCTCGCCCAGGCGCAACTCCCGACGGGTTCCCTGTGAGCCCGTGCCGCCGTACGCACCGCGCGCCAGACGGCTGGAGGGCGTGGGAGGCCCGGCGAGCACCCCTTCGAGGGGCTCGGCCGCGCGCCCGGGATTCCAAGTCGGCTCCAAGTCACGATCCGCAGCATTGGTCAGGAGATCGCTTTTCCACAGCGAAAAGGAGGCACGTTCCATGAACGCGACACCACGCACCGAGTTCGGGGACATCACCCCGGCCGGCGCCGAGCTCGACGAGAGCGCGCTGAGCGGCATCAACGGCGGTCAGCCGTCGGTCGTGACAGGGGAGTACTACGACCCGCCCGGCATCTGCTGCCCCGACTCGTGAGCAGTCGCTCGCGTAGTCGGCCGTAGCCGCCCTCCCGCCCGAGGGAACGGCGGCTGGGGCCGATGTTCGCCGGATTTGGGGACGCGCGCCGTCCCCACATCCGGCGAACCCGCCGTCCCGAGTCCGGAGCGGCCTGTTCTCCCCGGTGGCCCATCACCTGCGGCGGGCCCGCTCTCCAAGGAGATCCGTGTCACCCCCGCATGTACTCGTCCTGACCCGTGACCAGGACCCGCACGCCGACCACGTCCGGGACCTGCTGGCCGGACGCGGCGCCCGTACCACCGTCTTCGACAACCGGGACTACCTCACCCGGGCCCACGTCGAGCTGGCGTACACCGCTCGCGGGCTCGCCCGGCGGCTGCTGCACACCGAGGACGGCACGCTCGACCTGGACTCCCTGACCGCGGTGTGGTGGCGACGCCCGAGACCGCCAGAGGCCCACCCGGCGATCACCGACCCATCGGTGGCCGCTTACACGGCCAAGGAGAGCGTGGACCTGCTCACCGACCTCTGGGAGCATCTGCCCTGCCGTATGGTGCCCGCGCGCGAGTCGGCGTACCGGCGGGCGGCGCACAAGCCGTCCCAGCTCATGCTGGCCGCGGAGCTGGGGTTCGAGATCCCGGAGACGCTGATCGCGACCCAGGCGGACGCCCTGTGGGACTTCCACAACCGCCATGACGGTCACATCATCACCAAGCCCATGGGCATGCCGTGGGTGGAGAACCTCGCGGGGGGCCACACGGTCGTCCGCAAGTGCGAGTTCGTCTCGGCCCGAGATCTGGCGTACGCGGAGGCGCTGCGGTTCTGCCCGGTCATCGCGCAGCAGTACGTGCCCAAGCGGCTGGAACTCCGGGTCACCGTCGTCGGCCGGCGGGTGTTCGCGGCCGAGATCCACTCCCAGGAGAGCAACCGGTCGAGGGTGGACTGGCGCCGGTACAACCTCGAGGTGACACCGTACGGCGTGCACCGGCTTCCGGACGAGGTCGCCGACCGGTGCCTGGCGATGACAGACCGTCTCGGACTCGTCTTCGGTGCATTCGACCTGGTCCTGACCCCGGACGGCCGGTACGTGTTCCTGGAGATCAACCCCAACGGCCAGTGGCTGTGGGTCGAGGAGCTGACCGGTCTGCCGATCAGCGAGGCGCTCTGCGACCTGCTGCTGGAAGGAGCCTGACGTGTCCCTTGTGGTGCCCCCCGATCTCCTCGGCGACGCCCTGGAATGGCTGCGCGGGCTGGACGGTGTGCGGCCGGAACGCGCCGGCGAGCTGCTGTCGGACCTGCGTGGCCGCTATCCGGAGGTGAGGATGCGGCTGCTGTGGCAGCGCGAGGCCGCCACCGGCGAGTACCACTACGACCTGCTGTTCCCCTCGCCCGAAGGCAGCGTCTCGCTGGCCTTCGCGCCGGACCGGGTGATCCCCTGGCCGCTACGGGGAGGTCAGCGCTCCGGCGAGCAGCTCGTCCTGCGCGTCAACGGCGTCGACATGACGATGGAGCGGGCCGTCTCGATCCTCGACGTGCTGTGGGCGGACACCGGCCTCGCCAGGCGGCTGGTGAACGCCGCCCTGGTCGAGGAGGCCCTGGCCACGCGGCACACGGACCTGTCCGCCGACCGGCTCCAGAAGGCCATGGACGCCTTCCGCCGCGCGCGGGGACTGATGACCCCGCAGGCGACGCTGCAGTGGATGGCCGAGCGCGGCCTGAACCACGCCCGCCTTGAGGAGGTCGTGGCGAGCGAGGCGGCGGTGGCGGAGCTGCGCCGAGAGGTGGTCGAAGGGCGGGTGGAGGACTTCTTCGCCGCCCATGGCGAGGAGTTCGACCGGCTGCGCGTGGTCAGGCTGCGGTACGCGGACCCCGATCGCGCCGCCGCCGTCGCCGATCGCCTGCGGGTCGGGGCGGTGCCGCCTGACGGGATGGAGAAGGACACCGACCCCGTCGCGCTGGCGGCCGAGGAGATGCTGGCGGGCGTGGCCACCTGCCGGATGGAGGCGAACAGCAGGGGCGACCTGGTCGCGCTCTTCGGTGCCGCGGTGGTGGACGCTCGGGCCGGTCAGGTGCTCGGACCCGCGCGGCTCCCGGACGGTGGCTTCTGCGTCGTGTGCGTACTGGCCGTGGAACCGGCGGTGCTCGACGAGGTGACCCGCAGGCTGGTCGAGGGGCGGGTCTTCGATGACTGGCTGGCCGAGCAACGGCGACACGCGCACGTGGAGTGGTTCTGGGGCAGCCGTGCCCGTACCGACGAGCTCACCGCCGGCCTGCGCTCCTGACGGAATCCACCGGCGACCGCGGACCGGACCGCCGTAGCGGCCACCGACGACGTGGCGGATTCTCCGGGTGTGGAAACCCCCGAATGTGTGCGCGTCCGTCGGCATGACCTGGATTTCGGCCGGGAACGGACATGTACTGCCAGTACGAACCGTGCTCGTCCGACCGAGAGGGAGCTGACGAATGCCGGAATCCGAGAGCACGACCTGCGCCATATCCGGTGCCGGCCCGGCGGGGGTGATGCTGGGCCTGCTGCTGGCCCGCGCCGGAGTCCAGGTGACCGTCCTGGAGAAGCACGGCGACTTCCTGCGCGACTTCCGCGGGGACACCGTGCATCCCTCGACGTTGCAACTCCTGGACGAGCTGGGGCTGGTGGAGGACCTGGAGCGCATCCCCCACCGGAACCTGACGACGCTTCGCATGAGCACGCTCACCCGCACGCTGGTGGACGCCGATCTTCGGCGGTTCCCGTCCACCCGGAAATACCGCCACATCGCGATGATCCCGCAGTGGGACTTCCTCACCCTGCTGGTCGAGCACGCCCGCCGCTATCCGGCGTTCCGGCTGCTGATGAACGCCGAGACCCTCGGGCCGATCGAGCACGGCGGAGCGATCCGCGGCCTGCGCTACCGCGACGCGCGCGGCGAGCACGACCTGCGCGCGGTGCTGACCGTGGCCGCCGACGGCCGCCGCTCCGACCTGCGGCGGGCCGCGGGGATGATCCCTCTCGACTTCGGGGCGCCGATGGACGTGTTGTGGCTGCGCGTCTCGCGCCGTCCCGACGACGACGAGGGCGGCGGCCTCGCGGGTCACATCGGCAAGGGAGAGATGGCGGCGGCGATCGACCGCGGCGACTACTGGCAGATCGCCTTCCTCATCCCCAAGGGCTCCTACCAGGAGATCCGCGCCCAGGGCCTGGAGGGGCTCCGCGAACGTCTGGCCCGCCTGCTGCCGTTCCTCGCCGACCGGGTGGACGAGATCGACGACTGGGGGAAGGTGGCGTTCCTGGAGGTCGGCGTGAACCGGCTCAGGCGCTGGGACCGGCCCGGCCTCCTGGCGATCGGCGACGCCGCGCACACCATGTCGCCGATCGGCGGTGTGGGCATCAACCTCGCCGTGCAGGACGCGGTGGCGACCGCCAACCTGCTGGCCGAGCCGCTCCATCGCGCCCAGGCCGATCCGGCGAGGTTCGACAAGACGCTCAACCCCCGGCTCGTACAGCGGGTGCAGCGGCGCCGCATGATCCCGACCGTCGGCACCCAGTTCGTCCAGTTGCTGGCCCAGCGCCGGCTCGTCGGCCGGATCCTGGACGGTGAGGAACCGCGGATGCCCGCGATCCTCAGCGGCGAGCGCGCCCGCCGGCTCATGTCCCAGCTCCTGGTGCGGATCATGGTGTACGGCATCCTGCCCGAGCACGTGCGCACGCCCGACCGGGCGGGCGCGGACACCCCCAAATCAGGCGTCCGCCACTCAACGGGCTGAAGCGGGCGGAACGGCCATCAGCGCGGCGGCCAGCTTCGGCAACGAGGAGACCACCGCGCGGCCGGTACCGGCGAGATGCTTCCTCGGCTTCTCGTAGGATTCGCTCTACCTCGAGAAACGGCTCGGTGCCGAGGTCACAGGCGTACCAGAGCATCTCCAGCGGAGACATCAGGTAGGTCAGGAGCGACATCCGGTAGCCCATCGCGAAGAGCCGGTCGCGGATGCGGTCGGCGATCGCTCTGGTGTCCACGCCCGCGAAGAGGTCGCACACCACGCCGTCGAAGACCAGGAACACGGTGTCGGTCCGCTCGATGATCGACGCCAGATGCGGCCGTACGCGTGTGCCGGCCAAGGGTTCCTCCTGCTCGTGCGTTCTTCGCCCGGCCGTCCTGTCCATGGATCCGGGCCGCCTGTCCGGGGCTTCCCCCCGAATTCTCGTGTAGCGGGAGACCCGTCGATCACGTCGGCCGCCTGGAGCACCGCGGCCAATCGGCCCAGACCTGTGCACCATACGGTCTAGGGGTACAGGTCTTTACGTCACAGCGGAGGTGAATTACGCCGGGGGTGATGACGGCATGCTTCGCGCCCGGTCACCCACTGTCGGCTCATGGGAGCAGTTCTACATCGACGGGATGTGCCGGCGATCAAGTGGCAGGCGTGGTGAGACCATTCGCATACGCCTGCCGTTGCGCCGCGATCCAGGTACCGGCTGGCTGTGCCCCCATCCTCGGCGCGCCCGCCCGACTCCCCGCTGGATAGCATCGGCGGATGCGTGCCTTCCGTGACGAGCTGTGGCGGGCGATGGACGGGATCTACCAGCAGATCCTGGCCCACCCGTTCCTCACCGGGCTGACCGACGGGTCCCTGCCCAAGGAGGTCTTCCGGCACTTCGTGCTCCAGGAGGCGCACTTCCTGCCCGACTACGCTCGCGCGCTGGCCGCGTGCGCGGTCAAGGCGCCCGACCCGGCCTCGGTCCAGCGGTTCGCCGCGGACGCCGCCCGTACGGTCGAGGTGGAGCACAGCCTGCATGTGGAACTGCTCAACGCGTTCGGCATCGGAGAAGCGGAGGCGCGCCGCCACCCCGCGCCGCCGACCGCGCTCGGGTACGGTTCGTACCTGCTGCGGGCCTGCCATCTCGGCACCTTCGCCGAGGCGCTCGGCGCGATCG
Organism: Microtetraspora sp. AC03309; assembly: GCF_020826795.1. Taxonomy (NCBI): domain Bacteria; kingdom Bacillati; phylum Actinomycetota; class Actinomycetes; order Streptosporangiales; family Streptosporangiaceae; genus Microtetraspora; species Microtetraspora sp. AC03309. The sequence continues at coordinate 65,642 of NZ_JADDIL010000005.1, forward strand.
TGCCGTGCTACTGGATCTACGCCCGCGTCGGGCAGGCCCTGCTCGACCGTTCCTCCCCCGACCCGCTGTACGCGTGGTGGATCGAGACGTACGGCGGCGAGGAGTACCAGGAGACCGTCGCGGGCGTGCTCGACCTGCTCGACGAGGTCGCGGCGGGCCTGACCGGCGACGAGTGCGGGCGGTTGCTCGCGAACGCGACGACCACGGCGCGGTACGAATGGATGTTCTGGGACGCCGCCTGGCGGCGGGAGGACTGGCCCGTCTGAGCTGCCGATACCCTCGATGGGGGATTCGAACGGCTACGGGATCGGGAGAGATGCGGCTGCGGGACCTGTGCCAGGTCGACCATCTGGGGTTGAAGGTCCTGACCGGGCACGACCTGCTGGATCGGCGAGTCCGTGGCGTGGCCACGACCGACCTGCCGGAACCGGCCAGATTCGTCCAGCCGGGAGAGCTGGTCCTCACCGAGCTGACCTGGCATCGGGGGCCCGACTCCTCGCGGCGGTTCGTCTCCACCCTCGTCCAGGTGGGGGTGACCGCGCTCTGCTCGGGCACCGCGCTGAAACTGCCGCCCGCCGATCTCATCGACGCCTGCGCCGAGGCCGGCCTGCCGCTGCTCTGCCTGTCGGTGGAGGTGCCGTTCAGCGCCGTCACCGAGTACGTCCTGCGCCGCCTGATCGACGAGCTGGGCAGCGCCCCGCGCCACCGGCCCGGCTCGCGGCGCAGGCTCGCGAGCGTCCTCGTGGACGGCGGCAGCCTGAACAAGCTGGTCACCGCCGTGGCCGGAGAGCTGGACGTGCCGTGCTGGGTGATGTCGGCCACCGGCCGGGTGATCGTGGGATCGCAGCCGCTCACGCCCGAGGACCGGACACGGCTGGCCCACACGTTCCTGTCGGCGCGGTTCCTGCCCGGGATGTCCACCCGCGAGGACGGGACGGTGCTGTCGGTCTTCCCGGTGAGCAAGGGTGCGCCGCACCGCATCGCCAACTGGTTCCTCGCCTACGCCGGAGAGCAGGTGGGGGCGGGCGGCGAGCACGAGGACCTGATCGTGGAGCTCGCCGCACTGGTCGCCCTGGAGCGGTCCCGCCTGGAGGCGGCGCAGCGGATCGAGCGGCGGGTGCTCGACCAGTTGCTGAACCTGCTCGGCTCCGGGGAGGCCGACCTGCCGGGAGTCGTCTCACGGCTGCACACGCTGCACGTCGAGACCGAGCACGGGTTGCTGGCGGCGGCGCTCCAGGTGGAAGGCGTGGAACGCGCGGACGAGGTGGGCTCCGCCGTACTCGACGAGCTGCTCCGGCCGCTGACGCCGGGGGTGGCCACCGCGCCCGAGGGCGGCGAGGCGGTCGCGCTGGTACCCCTGGCGGGGAACACCGCCTCCGAGGTCGCCGAGCACGTGTTGCGCGGCGCGCGGACGCTGGAGGCCGGTCTCCGGGACGCCCGGATCACGCTCGGCCTGAGCAGCGTAACCACCGGCCCGGCCGGGCTGAGCAGCCTGATCGAGGAGGCGCGGCACGCGCGCAGGCTGGCGGCTCTGGGACAGGGCCGGGTGAGCGCGATGACCGCCGACGACGTCAGCTCGCACCGGTCGCTGCTCGCGGCCATCCCCGGTGACCTGCGCCGCTCGTTCCGCGCGCGGCTGCTCGGCCGCCTCGAGGAGTACGACGCCGCGAACCAGACGGACCTGGTCGAGACGCTGGAGATCTTCCTGGAGGAGTCGGGCGGGTGGGCGACGACGGCCGATCGGCTCCATGTCCACGTCAACACGCTGCGATACCGGTTGAAGCGGATCGAGGAGCTGACCGGCCGGTCGCTCACCTCGCTGGACGAGCGGGTGGACTTCCTGCTCGCCCTCAGAATGCGCTAGCGGCCCCGTCTCAGGACGCCGCGTAGGCGTCCAGCTCGGCCAGGTAGGCGTCCTTCACCTGGCGGGGCAGCCAGGTGATCTCGAAGGCGTTGCGCTGGAGCCGGACCAGTTCCTCACGGGACAGGTCCAGCGCCTCCTGGATCGCGACCAGGTTCTCCTGGACGTAACCGAGGAAGTACGCCGGGTCGTCGGAGTTGATCGTCACGCGCAGGTCCAGGTCGAGCATCCGCCGGATGGCGTCGGCCTTCATCGAGTCCGTGACGTACCCGTTGGAGATCGGGCACACGGTCAGGCCGAGCCCGCGCTCCTTGATGGCCTCGACCAGCGCCGGATCCTCCAGCGCGTTGACGCCGTGGTCGATCCGGTCGACGCCGATCTCCTCGACGCACTGGCGGATGTGCTTGGTCGAGTTCTCCTGGTCCACGTCGCAGTGCATGGTCAGCAGGTAGCCCTCCTCGCGGGCCCGGGCGAACACCGCGGCGAACTTGGCCGGCGGATTGCCCTTCTCGTCGGAGTCCAGGCCGACCCCGGCGATCCACTCGCGGTACGGCAGCGACTCCAGCAGCGTCGCCATCGCGTACTCCGCCTGGAAGTCGCGCAGGAAGCACATGATGAGCTGGGCGCGGACGCCGAGCTGCCGCTCCGCGTCGAGCAGCGCCCGGCGCAGGCCGCGGATCACGATGTCGAACGGCACGCCGCGCGAGGTGTGCGCCTGCGGGTCGAAGAAGATCTCCGCGTACCGCACGTTCTGGGAGGCGGCCTTACGCAGGTAGGCCATCGCGAGGTCGTAGAAGTCCGGCTCGGTGAGCAGGACGTTCATGCCCTCGTAGTAGACCGACAGGAACGACGGCAGGTCGTCGAAGTCGTAGGCGGCGCGCATGTCCTCGACCGTGGCGTACGGCAGGTCCAGGTTGTTCCGCTTGGCCAGCTCGAACTTCAGCTCGGGCTCCAGGGTGCCCTCGATGTGCAGGTGCAGCTCGCACTTGGGCAGTCCGGCGATGAAGTCCTTCATGATCAGGCCTCCGAGATGATCGGGTCGATGACGGTCAGCTCCACGCAGTCGACCAGACCGAGGTCGGTGATCGCGTAGTCGGGGATCGCGGTGATCGACAGGAAGAAGAGGTACATCAGCGGGGCGGGCAGCGTACAGCCCAGCTCCCGCGCCAGGTCGTCGAGCCGGGTCTCGGCGGCGGCCATCTCGGCGGCGGGCAGGTCGGAGACGATCCCCCCGACCGGCAGCGGGAGCAGCGCCTTGACCTCGCCGTCCACGACGACCACCTGACCGCCGCCGGCCCTGACGACCTCGTTGATCGCGACGGCCATGTCCGAGCGCGAGGCGCCGACGCAGATGATGTTGTTGTCGTCGGGGGCGGCGCTGGTCGCGATCGCGCCCTCGCGCAGACCCATGCCGCTGACCATGGCGACCGGCATGTTGCCGGTCTTGCCGTACCGCTCGACCACGGTGACCAGCAGCGCGTCGTCGGCCACGGAGGGTTCGACCAGGCCGCCGGAGGCGGGCAGCGTCACGTCGCGGCGCTTGCGCACGAACACCTGCTCGGGCGTCATGTTCATGGTCAGCACGTTCACTCGCGAGGCGCCCTCGGGCGCACGGAGCGCCAGGTCGGCGGCGGTGACCTCGCGGACGGGGAACGGCCGCACGTCTCCGCGCTCCGGCGGCGCGGTCGGGGTGATCATGGCGCCTCCGCGTGCGACCGGCGTGCCGCCGGCCACGACCTCGCGGACCCGGAAGTCGTCCAGCGAGTCCACGATCAGCACGTCCGCGAAGCGGCCGGGGGCGATGCTGCCGACCAGGTGGTCGATCCGGTACATCTCCGCGCAGTTGATCGTGGCCATCTGGATGGCGGTCACCGGGTCGACGCCCGCCTTCACGGCCATCCGGACCAGCTTGTCCATATGGCCGCCGGCCAGCACGTCGGCCGCGTGTACGTCGTCGGTGCAGAACGCCACCCGCCGCGCGCCGACCTTGGAGACGACCTGGATGTTCTCCTCCAGGAAGTGCGCCACCGACGACTCGCGGACGATCGCGTAGATGCCGAGGCGCAGCTTCTCCAGCATCTCCTCGTGCGAATAGGACTCGTGGTCGAGCCGTACGCCGGCCGCCGCCAGCCCGCTGATCCGGCGGGCGTCGGACAGCGGCGCGCAGCCGAAGACGGGCAGCCGGTGGCGTTCGGCCAGGTCGAGGGCGTCCATGACGGCGGGGTCGCCGTGCTCCACCATCTCCTGGACGGTCTCCCACACGCCGACGCATTCGGGCCAGTCGTGCGCCTCCGCGTGCTGCTCGGGCCCGAAGGTGTGGCCGACCGTGGACTCCGGCACCGTGTACGGAGCCTTGGCCGGGGCGCCCCACCAGATCCGCATGCCGGTGTTCTTGGACTCGTCCAGGAAGCGCCGCACGCCGGGGAGGCCGTCCACGACCAGGATCTGGTCCAGGCCCGACACCACGCTCGTCGTGCCGAACGGGACGACCAGGTCGGCGAAGCTGGTGACCGAGAGCTTGCTGCACTCGATGTGCAGGTGGCCGTCGATCAGGCCGGGCACGAGGTAGCGGCCGCGGGCGTCGATGATCTCGGTTCCCGGGCCGCGCAGCGTGTCCGGCAGGTCGCCGACGGCCGCGATCCGGGTGCCGCTGATCGCGACGTCGGCCGGGTAGACCTCTCCGGTCAGTACGTTGACCAGCGTGCCGCCCGTGATGACGCGGTCGGCGGGGCGCCGCCCGTAGGCGACGTCGAGCAGGTGGCGGTCTGCCATGGGATGTCGTGCCTTTCGTTCTCAGGCGGCGTTGTCAGGCGGCGGCGGGGGCGGGCTGCACGGCGGTACGCCGCTCCAGCGCCAGATAGGTGATGCCCGCCACGATGACGCCGGCGAAGATGCTGAAGTCGGTGCCGCCGGTCGCCTGGGAGATCGGGCCGACGAACGCCGTGGAGTTGATCCACAGCGCGGCGGCGATCATGCCCGCGACCTGGGCCGCGACGCCGGACCAGCGCACGCCGCCGCTGCCCCAGTACGGGCTCGCCGGGCTCTCGTCGAACAACGCGGAGCCGTCGTAGCCGCCCCTGCGGCGCAACCAGTCGGACAGGTAGACGCCGGCCCACGGAGCCAGCCAGATGATCAGCAGGCCGAGGAAGGTGTTCAGCATCGTGTTGAACGAGTCGGACACCACGGCCACGTAGGTGATCGCGACGCAGATCACCAGGTCGGCCACAACCGCGACCCAGCGTTTGACGTTGATCCCGGCCGCCTGCAGGTTCAGGCCGGAGGAGTACAGGTCGGTGGTGTTCACCGCGAACAGCGTCACCATGGCGAGCACCAGGTAGGGCACCGTGAACCAGCCGGGCAGCGCGCCGGGCAGGCCCGAGATCGGGTCCCCCGCGTCCGTGACCACGGTGGCGACCGCCGCCCCGAGCGTCATCAGCAGCACGTACGGCACGAAGCCGCCGAGCGCGGCGTAGCCGAAGACCGCCTTCCTGCTCGCGTCGGCGGGGAGATAGCGGGAGTAGTCGCTGCCCAGCGGGGCCCACGAGAGCCCGCCGCAGGACATGACCAACGCGACCGCGACCGTGAAGGTGGCGAAGTCGGCGCCTCCGGTCGCGGCGACCTCGACCTTCGGGCCGACCAGCACCGCCATGATCGCGAACATGGCGACGAACACCCAGGTGAAGTACTTCTGTGCCTTCATCACGGCCGCGTGTCCCACGAGGGGGAGCACGAGCTGGATCAGCGCGGCGACCAGGATCACGGCGACCTTCAGCCCGATGCCCTGGTCGTGGACGCCCGCCTTGTCGAGCAGCGCGAGCGCGGCGAAAGTGATCAGCACCATGCCGCCCGCCTCGAATCCGACCATGTTCAGCCAGCCGAAGAAACCGAGCGCGCGGGCGCCCTTGGGACCGTAGGCCGCGCGGGAGACGGCCATCGTCGACGTGCCGACCGCCGGTCCCTGCAGGCTGGTCAGGCCGACGAGCGGGAAGGCCAGCAGGTTGCCGATGACGATGGCGGCCACGGCCTGCGGGAAGCTCAGTCCGAGCGACACGACGACCGTGCCGTAGACCAGGGTGAAGATGCCGAGCGTGGTTCCCGACCACAGGAAGAGCAGGTCACGGGGCCTGCCGTACCTCTCCTGCGGCGAAACCAACTCGATGCCGCGTTGCTCGACGGCCACCGGCCCCCCTCTTTACCTTTAAAGCGACAATCAGTGCGGTTCCAGGAAATCAGCCCACGTCTGACCGAACCATTGGCGAACGGCACGAGCCGCGGCCCGGCCTCCTGTAGCCGTCTCCAAGCTGATCGCCCAGCTGATCGCACGAGTGGTCGCACAGCCTCCGGGGCGTCGGCCGCCTTCCACGCGGGGGCCCACCAGAATCTAGCCCCGCCCCGCCACAGCTCCGACCAGGGTCCGCACGAGTCGGGAGGGGGTCAGCCGCCCACGCCGACGTCGTTGTTCGGCGCGCCGTCACCGCTGGTCGGCAGGTCGCCCCGCTCGATCGGCCCGGAGGGGCGGCCGCCGTCCGCCGGGGAGGGTCCGGCTCCGTCCCCGTCACCGACCGCGTTGCGCGCCCCGGCCACCGCCGACTTCAGCGCGGCGCGGTCCACCTCGCCCGTACGGCCGCCGATCCGGATGAGGTGATCGCCTCTGACCGCGACGTACTCGTGCCGGTCACCCCCGGACCGGTACCAGCCCGCCTCGTCGTGGTCACACGTGACCACGGAACCCGGTTCCGCCTGCGCGAGCGGCGTTTCCGCGCACAGGGCGTCGCCGAACGTGCCGCGATCGACGCGGAGCTCCACCTGCCCGCCTTCCGGCGAGACGTAGAAGCTGCCGAAGCCCTCATCTCCGACGACGCCGACGGACTGCTCGGCGAGCTCGAAGCCGGGGATCTCGACCACGTAGATGAGGTCCGGGGCCGCGCCCTGGCCTTGGGCCCGGTCCACCAGGGCCTGGCTGAGCGGCGCACCGGTCCCGCAACCGGAGGCACCCGCCACGACCAGGAGCCCGAGCGACAAAGCGGTCACGAATCGGCGAATCACGCGATCACTCTCCCGCATGGTGACGGAAGCCGCCACCGGAGACCCCCGCGCGGTGGCTCGGGGCGTCCTCCCACGCGCCGGAGCACCCCGTACGCGAAGCACCCGTATACACGGTCAGACCACCTCGGTTCGGGCATCTGGGCGGGTACGCGGCACGGCGGCGGTCAGACCACCTCGATGTCGGCCATCATCGCCATGTCCTCGTGTTCGAGGTTGTGGCAGTGCATCATGTAGCGCCCGCGGTAGCCCTCGAAGCGCACCAGGACCTCGATCACCTCGTACGGGCGCAGGTCCACGGTGTCCTTCCAGCCCCCGTCGGTGGCCGCGGGCGCCTTGCCGTTCCTGGTCAGCACCCGGAAGTGCGCGAGGTGGACGTGCACCGGATGGTGGAAGTCGCTGGTGAGGCGCCAGACCTCGGTGGTCCCCAGCCGGGGCCGCACCAGCGGAGTGCCGGGCGTGAAGGCCTTCCCGTTGATCGTCCACGCGCCCGCCCACTGCCCGGACTTGCGGAAGTCGAAGACCCGCGTGGCGACGGCGGCGGTACGGTCGACCGGCTCCAGCCTCGAGAGCCGGGCCGGGACCGCGCTGTCGTCGGCGGCCCTGCGGGCCACGCGGAAGCACATCACATTGCGTGCCGGTCCGGCGCCCAGGGTGTTGACCAGCGTCACCCGGCTGCCGACGGGATAGGCGGAGAAGTCCACCACCACGTCGAACCGTTCCGCGGGAGCCATCGTGATCGCGTCGTGTTCCACCGGCGCGGCCAGCAGCCCCGCGTCGCTGCCGACCTGGACGAATCGGCCGCCCGGGTGCAGCTCCAGCCGGTACCGGCGGGCGTTGGACGCGTTCAGCAGCCGCAGCCGGTAGCGGGCCGCGTCCACCTCCAGCTCCGGCCAGGGAGCACCGTTGACCAGGATCACGTCGCCTTCGACGCCCTCCATGTACGCGTCGTCGACGCCGGCCCGGACCAGCAGGCTGGGATCCAGCGACGGATAGCGGAAGGCGCCGTCCTCGTCGAAGGCCCGGTCGCAGATCATCAGCGGGATGTCGCGGTCGCCCTTCGGCAGCGGCAGGGCGTCGTCCTCGTCGTCGCGTACCAGCAGGAATCCGGCGAGCCCGCGCCACACCTGCGGTCCGGTGAAGTCCATCCGGTGGTCGTGGTACCAGAGCGTGGCCGCCCGCTGCTCCAGGGGGTAGACGTACTCCCTCTCCCCCGAATGGAACGTCCACTGGTCCGGATCGACGCGCATGCCGGCGGGGGAGTGCCCGCCGGTCGGCCGGAACCCCCGCCCGGCGGCCACCACCAGATCGGTCGGATAGCCGTCGGAGTCCGCCGGGGTGACCCCGCCGTGCAGGTGGGTGGACGTCGGGACGGGCAGCTCGTTGCGTACCCGGACGACGGTGCGGCTTCCGCGCCGCAGGTCGAAGGTGGGCCCGGGGAAGGTGCCGTCGAATCCCCACACCTCGGTCGTCGTCCCCGGGACGATCTCCACCTTGGCGAGGCGCTGGACCACCTCGTAGAAGCCGGGCCGTACCGGCCGAGCGACCGCGGGGATCGGCAGCGGCACGGCGAACGGCGCGGGCAGCGGCAGGGTGCTGGCGAGTTTCCGGCCCGCGGTCTCGGCGCCGAGCGAGCCGCACCCGGCGACGGCGAGCGCGCCGCCGCCGAGCACGCCCAGGAAGCCCCGCCGGGAAAGGGACGGAAGGGTCTTCCGCGAGGTCATGCGCCGCTCCCCTGGCCGCTCCCCTGCCGGACCCGCAGGCTCCGCCAGGTCCAGACGGCCATCACGGCGGAGGCACCGAAGATCGTCACACCGAGCGGGAAGTGTCCCGCGAGGATGCGGTTCTGACCCAACACGACCTGCGCCGTCTCCAGGGCGACGAGCGCCGCGCCGGCCCAGGCGGGCCAGCTCGGCCCCCTGCCGGGGCGCCACAGCACGATCGCGGCGACAAGCTGGAGGTACAGCATGGCGTGGGTGACCCCGGCGTTGTCGCGGTGCTGCGTCAGCATGTCCACATTGCCGGTGACGAACAGCCCGGCCAGCACGGCCTGCCCGAGCACCCCGACCAGATGGCCGGTGGCGGCGATCCGCAGCCACCAGACGATCCAGGCCGGCGCGCGGGTACAAGAGGCTTCGGCCGATCGCTCGGCCACGAGGGGTGGGTTGTTCATGCGGTTCATGATCTCCCCGGGATCTCGCAAGATCGTCCCCCGTGGGAAGGCACTTCGCCGTACATCGTTCGTTGTAGGCCGCGCCCTCCCGGGCCGGGCGTACCACGGGGGATGTACGCGCGATCTGCGTCGCGTGGGTGTCGGCCGCCCGGAACGGCTGGCCTAGTGTGTCGAGGATGGAAGCCCGGAAGATCGACGCGTTGATCGCGGTCGCCGCGCTGGCGGGGATCGTCGGCGGCACGTACGGCGGCCTGTCGAGCTCGGGCCCGTTCGAACGGCCCCTGGACACGCTCGGCATCGCTCTGATCTCGGTGTCCGCGCCCGCGCTCGCCTTCCGGCGGAGCGCCCCGCTGCCGGTCGGCGTGATCACGGTGGCGTGCGCCGTCGCCTACTACGCCTGCCGCTATCCCGGGATCTTCGCCGCCGCGCCCGCCCTGACGGCGATCTACACGGCCGCGTCCCTCGGCCGGCGCCGTCTGGCGATCGTCCTCGCCGTGGTGATGGACGCGGGCGTCTACGGCCTGATCGCGCTGTCGGACTCCGATCCCGCTCCGGGTGACGGCTTCAACCTGCTCGGCGGGTGGCTGGTGGCGATGGTGGTCCTCGGCGAGGTGGCGCGGAACCGGCGCGCCTACCTGCACGAGGTGGAGCAACGGGCGATCGAGGCGGAACGCACCCGCGAGGAGGCGGCGCTGCGCCGGGCGGGCGAGGAGCGGCTGTGGATCGCCCAGGAGCTGCACGACTCGCTCACGCACAGCATCTCGGTGATCAACGTCCAGGTGTCCGTCGCCATGCAGCTCCTGGACCGGCGGCCCGAGCGGGCCAGGGAGGCGCTGGCCGCGATCAAGGAGTCCGGCCGCGAGGCGATGCACGAGCTGCGCGCCACGCTCGGCGTGCTCAGGCAGGCCGACCAGGACACCCCGCAGGCCGGGCTCGCCCGGCTGCCCCGGCTGGTGTCCAGAGCCGAGGCGGCGGGCCTTCCGGTACGCAGCGTCGTCGTCGGAGATCGCCGCGATCTGCCCGGCGAGATCGACAGGACGGCCTACCGCATCGTGCAGGAGGCGTTCACGAACGTGCTGCGCCATGCGGGCCCCGCGTCGATCACCCTGACGACCGAATACCATCCGGAGAAGATCGTCGTCCGTGTGGTGGACGACGGGCGGTCCGGCGGGAGCGCCGCCGGCCACGGAATGGGGTTGATCGGAATGCGCGAGCGCGTCGTCGCGCTCGGCGGATCTCTCACCGCCGGACCGCGTCCGGAGGGCGGGTTCCATGTGCATGCTGAGCTCCCTTCGGTGGGACGGCCGTGATCCGGGTCCTGCTGGCCGACGACCAGCCGCTGATCCGCGCGGGATTCCGCGCGCTGCTCGAACTGGCCGAGGACATCACGGTCGTGGGTGAGGCCGGCGACGGCGGCGCGGCGGTCGAGCTGGCCCGCGCGCTACGGCCGGACGTGGCGCTGCTGGACGTCCGGATGCCCTTCCTCGACGGGATCCAGGCGACCAGGAGCATCGGTTCCGATCCCGAGCTCGACGGGGTGCGCGTGGTGATCCTGACCAACTACGCGCTGGACGAGTACGTCTTCGCCGCGCTGCGCGCGGGCGCCAGCGGCTTCCTGGTCAAGGACATCGAGCCCGCCGAGCTGCTCCGGTCGGTACGGGTGGCGGCCGAGGGTGAGGCGCTGCTGTCGCCGTCGGTGACCCGGCGGTTGATCGAGGAGTATGTCTCCACCCCGCCACGGCCCGTGGCCCTACCCGGGCTCGAACGGCTGACCGACCGGGAACGCGAGGTCGTGGGCCTGGTCGCGGCGGGCATGTCCAACGAGGAGATCGCCGGGCATCTGGTCATCAGCCACGCCACCGCCAAGACCCATGTCAGCCGGTCGATGACGAAGCTGGGCGCGCGTGACCGCGCCCAACTGGTCGTCTTCGCGTACGAGTCGGGGCTGGTCACACCCGGCACGTCCGACCGCACGCGGCGGCCTCCCCACGGCTGAGCCCGCCGGTTCTCCGGTCAGGATCGTGCCCAGAGGAACACGGCGAGGCCGACGAGAAGCAGGCTGACCAGGCAGAACACGGCACGGATGGTGTTCCACCGGGTCCACCGCCCGGAGAACTCCGCCCAGAGGCGCGCGGCCTCGGCCGGGTCGGCCGGTACGGTCGCCGCCGCGAGCGCACGGTTCATCGGCACGTTGACGACGGCGGTGGGAAAGAACGCGCCCAGCACGTACGTCGCCGCGGCGGCGAAGAACAGGACGGCCGCCGTGGTCTCGCCGAGCGCGAGGAGCAACCCGCCCGTCACCGCGGACGCGAGGGGCGTGCCGAGGAACGAGGCGAAGAACCGCCCGTTGAGGATCTTCTCGTTGACGCTGCGCATCGCGGCGACGGCCTGCTCGGCGGCGATCCCGTCGAACGCGGGCATCACCGACACCGAGTACCCGTAGAAGAGACCGGCGATCGCGCCGGTCAGGAGGAGTGCCACGGCCGCCGAGACGGCTGTCAGCGCGAACAACATCCTTGCTCCTTCGGTCGTGCCCGGATCTCGGCCCCGCGGCCGTTCCCCTTGCGGTGATCCGATTCAACCAGGACGCGCCGAGACATTACATGGCTCAGAAGCTCGATTTCATGTTCAAGCGTCTACAGTGAGGGCATGGACGCGCTCGCGAGACTGGTGGACGGCCCGAGAGCCCGAGGCGCGTTCCTGCTCCAGACGATCATGACCCCACCGTGGTCCGTGCGGATCGAGGACCGGGCGCCGTTGTCCCTGGTCGCCGTCGTGCGCGGCGAGGCGTGGGTGGTCCCCGACCACGGCGACGCCGTACGGCTCCGCCCGGGAGATGTCACGATCACGCGCGGCCCCGACGCGTACACCTTCGCCGACGACCCGGCCACGCCGCCCCGGGTGGTGATCCATCCGGGGCAGCGCTGCACCACGCCCGACGGCGAGGACCTGTCCGAGGCGATGCACCTGGGCGTACGCACCTGGGGAGACAGCCCGGGCGGCCCGGTCGTGCTGCTCGTCGGCACCTACCGGCCGAGCTCGGAGATCAGCAGGCGGCTGCTGGACGCGTTGCCCCCGCTGCTGGCCCGGCCCGGTGACGCGTGGGAGAGCCCTCTCATCGCGCTGCTGGGACAGGAGATCTCCAGGGACGACCCCGGCCAGGAGGTCGTCCTGGACCGGCTGCTCGACCTGCTCCTGGTGACCGTGCTGCGGTCCTGGTTCTCCCGCCCGGAGGCGGATACCCCAGGGTGGTACCACGCGTCCGGCGATCCGCTGGTGGGCCCGGCGCTGCGGCTGCTGCACGGCGATCCCGCGCACCCGTGGACGGTGTCCGCGCTGGCCGCGAAAGTGGGCGGCTCGCGGGCCGCGCTCTACCGGCGCTTCACCGAGCTGGTCGGCGAGCCGCCCATGGCGTACCTGACGGGCTGGCGCCTGGCCCTGGCCGCCGACCTGCTGCGGGAGTCCGACGCCACCATCGGCGCGGTGGCCGGACAGGTCGGGTACGGCAGCGCCTTCGCGCTGAGCACGGCCTTCAAGCGGGTTCGCGGCGTCAGCCCCCGGGAGTACCGCAGGACCGCGAGTACCGCCCCGTCCTGACCGTTCCGGAGGCGGACGCCACTCGCGGAATACCCCATGGGGGTATATCGTTGGCGTGCGCGACGGGGCCGGACGGCCTCCGCAGGAAGGGATACGACACGCCATGGACCACTCCGCCCATTCCACCCACTCCCCCTCGACCGGCGGACACGACGCGCACGAGCACGAGCACGACGGACACAGCGGGCACGAGCACGAGCACGACGGGCACAGCGGACACGGACACGAGCACGACGGGCACAGCGGACACGGACACGAGCACGACGGGCACAGCGGACACGGACACGACGCGCACGCGCACAGCGGACACGACGCGCACGGACACGGCAGCGCGGGCCACGGGAGCACCTCCTGGCGTACCGCCGCCCAGGCGACGCTGCACTGCCTCACCGGCTGCGCCATCGGCGAGGTCCTCGGCATGATCATCGGCACCGCGGCCGGGCTGCACGGCGGCGTCACCGTCGCCCTGTCGATCGCGCTCGCGTTCGTATTCGGGTACGCGCTGACGATGCGCGGCGTACTGAGGGCCGGCGTCGGAATGCGCCGGGCCCTGAAGGTCGCCCTGGCCGCGGACACCGTATCGATCGCGGTCATGGAGGTCATCGACAACACGGTGATGGTCGCCGTGCCCGGCGCGATGGACGCCGGTCTCGCGACCGTGCTCTTCTGGGCGGCCCTGGCGTTCTCCCTCGCCCTCGCGTTCGTGCTGACGGTGCCGATCAACCGCTGGCTGATCGGCAGAGGCCTCGGGCACGCCGTCGTCCACGCCTACCACCACTGATCTCGCTCACCCCGCCCTGTCGCGGATGCTCCGCTCCCGGACCACGCCTCGGGCACGCCCACAGCCGTACGCCACAGGACGGGGCGGGGCGAGCGGGCGGATGTCAGCCCAGGGACGCCACGGACATACCGGGTTAACGTGGACACCAGTGGACATCAAGGGAGAGATCGGGCGGGCGAGACCGCCCGGTCGGCGAGGAGGCCCCATGGATTACGAGATCTTCGCCCTGGGTGACATCCGGCTCCCTGCGGCATCACGCTGCCCGACGCGAAGCTGGCGTACAAGACGTACGGCGAACTCAACGAGGCCAGGACCAACGCGATCGTCTATCCGACGTGGTACTCCGGCCAGCACACGACAACGAATGGCTCATCGGCGCGGGCATGGCGCTCGACCCGGCGAAGTACTTCATCATCTTGTCGGAGGCGATCACTAGGCTCGCGTGCGACCGACCAGATTCCGGAGGTTCAGCGTGGGCGCGTGGGACATGGGGCCGTTCGACAACGATGGGGCGCTCGACGCTCTCGGCCATCTCGGCGACGTGGAGGACCTGCCCGGAGGGCTGGCTTCGACCATGAGGGAGATCCTCGCCGAGGAGGACTATGTCGATGCTCCGGAGCTGTCCGCGGCCGTCGCCGTGGCCTGCCTGATCGGCGCGCGGCTGGTCGGTTCCGAGCCGGACGTCAACGCCGCGCGGTGGCTGGAGCGGCATCCCTTCGCCGTGACCGCCCCGCTGCGCGACCTCGCCCACGCGACGCTGGACCGCGCGGCGCGCCCCGACGACAACGAGTTGTACGACCTGTGGGAGGAGTCCGGGGCGCTGACCGAGTGGCTGGACCGGCTCGCCCCCTACCGGCAGGCCCTCGCCACGAGGTCGTGAGGGCGCTCCCCCGCCGGCCGACCACGCAGAGCTCGGGGGCGGAATATGGCGGCAGATACATGACAGGGCCCGGCAGGTACCCGCCGTAGCGTTTTCCTCGTCATCGAAGGAGACGAAGGGGGAGCTTGATGCGGTACGTGGCGCTGCTGCGCGGGATCAACGTCAATCCGGGCACCACGGTCGCCATGGCCGATCTGCGGGCGCTGCTGGAGAAGCTCGGGCACACCGAGGTGCGGACGCACCTGCGCAGCGGCAACGCCATGTTCACCTCGGCCGACGAGCGGCCCGAGCGGATCGCGTCCCTCATCGAACGCGAGATCACCGGGCAGCTGGGCCTCACGGTCCCCGTCATCGTGCGGACGGCCGCGGAGCTGCGCCAGGTGGTCGAGGACAACCCGCTGGACGTGCGGGATCCGGCCAGGTTCGCGGTGATGTTCCTGGCCGGCACGCCCGACCCGGCGCTGCTGGAGGGCATCGATCCGGCCGCCTACGCACCGGAGGAGATGCGCGTCGGCAGGCGCGAGCTGTACATGTACTTCCCCGAAGGGCTGCGCCGCACCCGGCTGCAACCGCTGCTGGAGAAGAGGCTGAACGTCACCGCCACGGCACGCAACTGGAACACGGTGACCAGGCTGCTGGCCCTCGCGGAGGGGTGATCCGGACGGCCGCGAACAGAACGGGCTCGGGTCAGGAGGTGAGCGCCTCCACCCGGCACGCCCAGGGCGGCGGCGGAGCCGGGATCGCCGCGGCGGCCATTCGCTGATCATGACCGAGTCCGAATCCGGCGTCCTCCGCCTCACGCGCCCAGCGCACCGGCGCCGGCAGGTCACGGCCGGAGATCGTCCGGCATCTGGGGCGGGGTCGACGGCCGGCACCGTCCCGACCACGTGGTTGGGGATATTTCGCTGAATACGCCAACCGGCCGTAACGTGCTGCCCATGACCGGACACCACACCCTGCGCCAGACCGAGGACGCCATCGGCGACCGTCTCGGCGAACTCAATGTCGACTTCGAGGCGATGTGGGCGGTCTCGAACATCTACCGGGCGTCCTCGGCGATCCGCAACCACCTGGAGCAGACCGTGCTCCGCGACACCGGGCTCACCTGGACCGGCTTCGTCGTCATGTGGGTCGTGTGGATCTGGGGCGAGAGTGAGACCCGGCACGTCGCCGCCGAGGCGGGCATCTCCAAGAGCACGCTCACCGGCGTGCTCAAGACCCTGGAGTCCTATCGCCACCTGCGCCGGTTCCCCCATCCGACGGACGGGCGCCGTGTCATGCTGGAGCTGACCTCGTCTGGAGAGCGGCTGATGCGCTCGTTGTTCCCCGACTTCAACCGGCAGGAGGCCTTCGTGGTCAAGGAGCTGGACAGCGAACAGCGTCGCGGGCTCGCCGAGTCCCTCAGGAAGGTCGTCCGGCACCTGGAGACCACCGGCAGGTGATCCGTACGCGCCTCCTCGGTGTGCGCGCGGCCTTCCTGACTTTCGCGCGAGGACCGTCCGCCGCCTCCGCCTCCTCGGCCGATCAGAGGGTTCCGTTCGGGCCGGATACTCCGCGAGACACGAATGCCGTCACCTTCCACACCGCTGACAGGAGTCCATCCGATGGCGCAGAAGATCACCACGTTCCTGATGTTCGAGGGCGTCGCCGAGGAGGCGATCACCTTCTATACGTCGCTGTTCGACGACGCCGAGGTCCTCAGCCTGGTCCGCTACGGCTCCGAGGGGCCCGGCGCGGAGGGCACCGTGCAGCACGCCGTGTTCACGCTGGCGGGCCAGGAGTACATGGCCATCGACAGCCACGTATCGCACGCCTTCACCTTCACCCCGTCCATCTCGCTGTACGTGCAGTGTGAGTCGGAAGCGGAGCTCGAGCGCCTGTACGCGGCGCTGTCGCAGGACGGCGTGCCGCTGATGCCGCTCGACTGCTACGGCTTCAGCAAGCGCTTCGGCTGGACCAACGACCGCTTCGGCGTCTCCTGGCAGCTGAACCTTCCCTGACGGCCGGCCGTCTTCATCCCGGCAGCCGTCACGGCGTGGCGTCTCCGACGCCGGCCCGTTCGGCGCCGGTGACGGTCGTCGGGTCGGGCTGGTCTCCGGGATGTTCCCGGGGCCAGCCGGAGCCGGAGGCAGGCCCGGTGTGGCCCCGCCCGGGTCCGGTCGGACGAACCGCACCCGCTCGTCGGCCGTTCCGCCCCTCGCCGGAGGAGGGCCGTCTCAGGAGGTCAGGCGGTTCACCATCCGGACCAGCCCGGCCCGCCTCGCTTCCTGGGTGTCGTCGTCGGCTCCGGCCATCATCATCCGTACGACCTGCGGGGCGGTGAACCACCAGGTCGCGAGCGCGTACACCGCGTAGAGCAGGTGCGCGGCGTCCACCTCGCCGGTGATCGTCCCCTCGTGCCGGGCTTTGGCGAACGCGGCGAGCTTGTCCGCGTAGTGCGCGGCCCGCTCGTCCTCGGCCGCCACCGTGACCTGGTCGTCCTGCAGGCCCTCCCAGGCGAGAAGCCGGAGGAAGTGCGGGTGCGCGCAGTGATAGTCGAAAACGCGCCCCGCGTACTCACCCAGGTGCGCGACCTCGTCGTCGGTGAGCGGCACGGCCGCGGCGACCTTGGCCAGCTCGGCCTCCAGCACCGCGGTGAAGAGTTGCTGCTTGCCGCCGAAGTACTGGTAGATCCGCTCCTTGTTCACTCCGGCGCGGGCGGCGACGCGGTCCACCCGCGCGCCCTGGGGGCCGTGCTCGGCGAACTCCTCCACGGCGGCCTCGAGGAGGAGCCGTCTCGTCTTCGCGGTGTCCCATGCCATGCGGCAAGACTACCGGACTCCAACTCACTGGTTGGAAATCCAATCCTGGGCGTGCCATACTCCAACCATTCAGTTGGAAATTCGCCGTGCGCCTCCCCCTGAGACGCGCGCGTCCCACGAGAGATCGGAACCGGACATGACCGTCGCACCCCAGACCACACCCGAGATCGTCGACGCCTTCTTCGCCCGCTTCGCGGAGGGGGACCTGCCCGGCCTGCTCGACCTGTTCGCGGACCGCGTGGACTTCCTCGTCCCCGGCGCGCCGAACGTGCCCTGGACCGGGGCCCGATCCGGCAAGGACGAGATCGCCGAGTTCTTCACCCTGCTCGGCAAGGAGCTCACCCCGGCCGAGGAGTTCACGATCGACGCCACCGTGATCGAGGACGGGCACGCCGTGGTCACCGGTCGCAGCCGCTTCGGCGTGGTGTCCACGGGGAAGCCGTTCACCAACGAGTTCGCCCTGCACTTCACCGTCGCCGACGGCAGGATCACCGGCTACCGGATGCACGAGGACAGCCACGCGATCAGCGTCGCCTTCACGAAGTGAGCCACGAGGACGCCCTGGCGGGGAGTTTCCGCCAGGGCGTCCCGGTTCAGCTCACCCCCTAATACGCCCGGCCGACCGTGGAACACGCTGTTCATGCAGGAGACGTGGAAGCCGGCGCCGGCGCGGGGTGCCCGGTGCGCCCCCTGACGGGAGTCCGTACGAACCGGGGCTCTCGGGACGGCCGATCCTCCCCCAGAGAGGGACAGGCCGTCCCGGGGGTGCCACCGGTGGCTGGCGCCGGGCGCGCGGTGGTCGACCGCCGCCGAGACCTTGCTCGACATTTGTCGGAAATACCGCGATCGAGATAAGGCAGCCGTCCGAAGACATTCCGCACCTGTGCCCCTAGCATCGAGCCTTCCCGGGGCCATCCTTTTCGGTCCCGTGCCCCCTTTTTGGGGCCGTTTTCCGGCCCCGCGATGATCGTTCGGGAAGGTTTGCCGATGTCGATGCCCCGCCAGGTGACGGGCCCTGTCGCACCAACCGCGTTCCGCAGTCCGAAATCCGTACGTCGCGGCGCGGCCGCGCTGGGTCTCGCCGCCAGCATGACCCTCGCCGGGATCGCGGCGACTTCGACACCCGTCGGCGCGGCCGCCGCCCCGTCCGTGGGACCGGTCTTCAGTGACGGCATGGCCCAGCCGGTGTTCTCGTCGAACCGCAACGACTGGATCCGCGAGGAAGTGTGGATCGAGACTCCCGTCGACAGTGACGGCGACGGCCGGAACGACCGGGTGCACGCCGAGGTCACCCGGCTCAGAGAGACCGAGACGGCCGGCCTGAAGTCGCCCGTCGTGTACGAGGCCAGCCCCTACTACGCGGGGGGCAATCCGGTCACGAACCACAACGTCGATCACGAGCTCAACCAGGCGCTCCGCCCGGGCAAGGGCTGGATGAACCGAGGTGGTTCGCTGAAGGATCCGGCGTCCGACGAGCGGCTCAACGCCGCCACCACCGACACGGCCGACGGGGCCGACGCTTCTGCTGCGGGCACCGGGCCGCAGCCCGCCATCAGCACCAGCCACGAGTCCAACTGGCTGCCGCGCGGTTTCGCGGTGGTCCACGCCGAGTCGCTGGGCAGCGGCAAGTCCGACGGCTGTCCCACCACCGGTGGGCGGAACGAGACCATCGGCGCGACGTCCGTCATCGACTGGCTCAACGGCCGCGCCAAGGCATACGACGCCATCGGCAGGGAAGTCGACGCGACGTGGACGACCGGCAAGGTCGGCATGATCGGCACGTCGTACAACGGAACCCTGCCCAACGCCGTCGCGAGCACCGGTGTCGATGGTCTCGAGGCCATCGTGCCGATCTCGGCGATCTCGAGCTGGTACGACTACTACCGCGCGAACGGCGCCGTGGTGGCCCCGGGCGGCTACCAGGGCGAGGACGCCGATGTACTCGCGGAGTACGTCTACACCCGCGCGGACAAGCAGATCTGCCGAAGTGTCATCGAGGAGCTCGCGAAGGCACAGGACCGGGTCACCGGCGACTACAGCGCCTTCTGGGACGAGCGCAACTACATGAACGATGTCGGCAGGGTCCACGCCGCCGTGCTGGTCGCGCACGGGCTCAACGACTGGAACGTCAAGACCAAGCACGCCGCGCAGTGGTATGAGGCGCTCAAGGCGCGCGGGGTGCCGCACAAGATCTATCTGCACCAGGGCGGGCACGGCGGCTCCCCCAGCGTCAACGTGCTCAACCGCTGGTTCACCCGCTACCTGTGGGGTTACGAGAACGGCGTGGAGAACGACCCGCGGGCCCTGATCCAGCGCGAGGACAGGACGCTGGTGGAGTATCCCGAGTGGCCCGAGCCTGCCGCGGCGGACACCGAGCTCAATCTGGCGCCCGGCACGAACGGAGCCGCCGGCGTCCTCACCGACGACAAGACCCGCCAGGGCAAGCCGGTGACCGAGACGATCGTCGACGACGCGTCGAAGCGGGCGCAGACCCTCGCCGATGCCGCGACGTCTCCCAACCGCCTCGCCTACCTGTCGGGGACGCTGACCGGCGCGGTCCGGCTCAGCGGCACGCCGCGGGTCTCGCTGCGGATGTCCTTCGGCCAGCCGGCCGCGAACGTCACGGCGCTGCTCGTCGACTACGACCAGAACGGCAAGGCGAAGATCATCACTCGGGGTTGGGTGGATCCGCAGAACCGTAAGTCGATCTCGCGGACCGAGCCGGTCAAGCCGGGCACGCCCTACCGCCTCGACTTCGACCTGCAGCCCCACGACTACGTTTTCGCGGCCGGACACCGTCTCGGCGTCGTCTTGCTGTCCAGCGACTACGACTACACCATCCGGCCCGCCCCCGGCGCGACACTGTCTCTCGACACGACGAAGAGCACCGTCATGCTGCCGATCGTCGGCGGAGCCGCCGCGTTCGCCGCGGCGAACGGCTGACCAGGGCCACGACCCGGGGGGCGGGCCGACAGCCCGCCCCCGCGGCACTGTCACCGTGATCCACCTGCGGGATCGGCACCGGCGGCCCCGAACATGACGAGGTACCCGCACAGCGCTCCGGCGAGCCCCCGCGCCACCGCGGCGTCGCCCAACATGGCCGGGTCGAGGAGCGGGGACCAGTGCGGCCCTCATGGGGGCGGGGTCCTACCGAGGACCGGACAGAAGCCCTCTGATGGCGTCCGCGATCACGAGGTCGACCGCGAACCGCTCCTCCAGCCAGGCCAGGGTTACCGCGGCGGCCTGCCTGTTGCGCGCGTAACCGGGGACCATCTCGGCCAACGGCAACACCTCCGGCGAATACGCCTGCTCCACACGCCGGCTCGGCTCGAACGGGTCACGGCGGTGGTGCGCCCGAGCGGAAGTGAGGTGCAGCAGTGCGATCACCCGGTCGACGGCGAATGACTGGATGAAGCGGGCCGCGGTCAGCCGCTCGCCGCGCAACTCGCGGTGCAGGCCGACGTAGAGGTTGGACAGGGCCTCGTTCAGGTGGAACTCCACCGTGTCGTACGACGGGCCGACGGGTGGCGTTCCGTCCTCCGCCAGGCCAGCGGGCGCGTCGTCGCGCTGCCAGACGACCCGCGCGCCGTGGAAGGGGACCCGGGCCAACTCCCCAAGCGTGAAGACCGCGTACTCCACGAAGATCCCGTCGGCGAACAGCGCCTTGCGTCCGTTCCGGTCGTTGGCGAAGCTGTACGCCACCGGGCAAGGTGCCTGCAACCAGTCGATGGACTCCAGGTAACGGGGCTTGGCGGCGTCCTCGACGACGACGAAGAAGTCCAGGTCGGAGTGCTCGTCGAGCCGGTCGTGCTCGGCGCCGGCCGAGCCGAGACCGAGCAGCGCGAGAGCGTCACCGCGTGTGGCCAGGTGGGCGGCGAGGTCGTCGAGCCGTCGCAGCATGGGGTGCATCCACGTCATCCCTTCGTGAAGAGTCGACGTTTCAGCCCGTACAGCCTCTGTGGCCGCCGAGGTCGCGACACCTGCTCCTGCAAGCGTCAGCGAGGCAGCACGTGAACGTCAAGCCGCGGCCGGCTCGGGTCTCGGTCTCGGTCTCGGTCTCGGTCTCGAAGATGTTCCAGCGCCGGCTTCAGCGCCGTCCGAACCACTCGATCGGCCACCGTCGGAATCACCCGACGGGCGTTCCGGGCCAAGCCACGATGACAACCTCGGGTTCGACGACGCCGCCCCACTCCTGCGTCGACAACCCGCCACCACTCGCGGGCAGCCGGCCCCAGTCAGGGGGTGGAAACGAAAGGATCAGTCGGTCGGGTAGCCGATCTCGGCGATGTCGTCGGCGAGATCCGCGAGACTTACGTCGGCGTTGAGCGCCCAGATGATGTCTCCGGTCAGCGGCCGCAGCGCGTGGACGTGCTCGACCGCCGCGAGAGGCACCTCGGTCTCGAAGTAGTCGCACGCCCACGTCCGATAGGCATCGGCGGATCGCTCGGTGAGCAGGCCGAACAACCAGTCGGCGCCGTCGGAATGACCGGCGAAGTCGATCTCACCGGTCTGCCAGCGGGTTCCGGTCGCCGTCCGCCACAGGCAGGCGGTGACGTCGGGTACGCCGTCCCTCGTGAAGGCGGGCTCGGCGACCTGGGTCCGGAAGACCTCCGGCACGGTGTCGAGCACCCCCGGCCAGACCTCCAGGTCGTCGTTCCCCCACGGGCTCATCGGCGACTCGTGGTCGAAGCCGCGGATGTACGCCCCGGCCGAGGTGAAGACGATGCTGTACGCGTCCCCGGATCCGTTGGACATCGAGGCCATCTCCTCGCCCGGCCTCCAGTGCGCGTCGAAGGAGTGATATCGGGACTCCCATTCGGGGCTGAGGATGGCGTCCAGCATGGCCAGCGCCCGGCAGTGGTCCCGCAGAGCGGGGATCTCGGGCAGCCTCGCGGCGACGTCGTACACGGTCATCCCGGTATTCAACACCGATCGATGCGAGTGATCATCGCTTTCACCCGTCCTCAGATGAACGCGTGGACCATGGCGGCGAACTCCTCGGGGGTGGCGATGCGCACGCCCAGGGTGGTGGCCTTGTCGCGCTTGGACCCGGCCTTCTCTCCCGCCACGAGCAGGGAGGTGCGGGCCGAGACGCTGGAGGACGCCTTGCCCCCGGCGCGCTCGATCAGCTCGTTCATCTCGTTGCGGGACAGCGCCTCCAGCGGGCCGCTCATCGCGCCGGTCACGACGACGGCCATCCCCGTGAGCGGGAGCTCCACGGCGGGTCCGGTGTCCGCCTCGGCCGTGCCATCCGATCCGGCGGCGCCCTGCCCGGTCGCGGCCGACCCGGTCACGCCCGGCTCGGTCATCGTCACCCCGGCCGCCACGAGCCGGTCGATCAGCGGTGCGAGCTCGGCCAGTTCCTCCACCAGGGCGGCGGCCTTCTCCGGTCCGATGCCGTCCACGGCCTGCAGCCCCTCGGCGTCGGCGGCGCGGATCGCGTCCATCGAGCCGAAGTGGCGGGCGATCCGCCGCGACATCGAGCGGCCGGTCCCCCGGACACCGAGCGCGCAGAACACCTTGTTCAGCGGCTTCTCCTTGGCCCGCTCGATGGCGGCCAGCAGGTTGTCGGTGCTGGTCTCGCCCATTCGCTCCAGGCCGAGGATCTGCTCGCGGGTGAGGGTGAACAGGTCGGCGAAGTCGGCGATCAGACCCGCGTCGACGAGTTGGACGATGCGGGTCTCCCCCAGGCCCTCGATGTCGAGCTGGTCGCGGCCCACGGCGTAGCTGACCGAGGCGACGGCGTGGCAGGCCCGGCCGCGGGCGCACCGCCAGCGCTGCTGGCTGGCGTCGATCTCGCCGCCGCATCTCGGGCAGACGTCCGGGAACGTGATCACCCGCTCGTCACCGGTCCGCAGGTGCGCCACGGGCGCCTCCACCCTCGGGATCACGTCGCCCGCCTTGTAGACGGTGACGTGATCGCCGAGCATGAGGCCGCGCCGGGTGATGTCCGCCGGGTTGTGCAGCGTGGCGTAGGTGACCACGCTGCCGTCCAGCAGTACCGGCTCCAGCACCGCGCGCGGCGCGATGATGCCGGTGCGGCCGACGTTCCACTCCACCTCGACCAGCTTGGTGATCTTCTCGACCGCGGGCAGCTTGTAGGCGATGGCCCAGCGGGGCGCCCGTGAGCTGAACCCGGCCTGCTCCTGGTCGGTGGCCAGGTCGGCCTTGACGACGATGCCGTCGATGCCGAACGGCAGCTCCGCGCGCACCGCGGCGATCTCCTCGACGCGGGTCTGGACCTGCTCGACCGTGGCGACGGCGATCACGCCGACGGGGGTCGCGCCGGTGGTCCGCACGCCGAGGCCGGCGACCAGGTCCATGATCCGGCTGTGCGGCAGCTCCCGCAGCCGACCGGCCAGCTCGCTCGCGTCGTCGGGCGGCAACGGCAGCGCGCCGTACCCGAAGAACGTCATCTCGCACCGGTAGGGCCGGTCCTTGGCACGCAGCGTCCCGGCGGCGGCGCTGCGCGGGTTCGCGAACGTGGTGCCGTCATGGGCGGTGCGCTTGGCGCACGCCTCCTCGAACTGGGCGGCGGTCATCAGCACCTCGCCGCGGATCTCCACGGTCACCGGCTCCGACAGCGTCTCTGGCAGGCCGACGACGGTGCCGATCGCGTGCGACACGTCCTCCCCCGCCACGCCGTCGCCGCGCGTCACGAGCTGGACCAGCCGCCCGCCGTGGTAGCGGGCGGACACCGCCAGCCCGTCGAGCTTGGGCTCGACGCTCCACATCTCGACGGGGCGGCCGAGCCGCCGCTCCAGCCCGGCCGCCCACCCGGCCAGCTCCTCGGCGGAGAAGACATTGTCCAGGCTCAGCATCGGGACGGTGTGCGGGACGTCCCCGACCACGGCCCCGCCGGCGACCTTCCCCGTGGGGGAGCCGGGCAGCACGTGCTCGGGGTGGGCCGCCTCGTACGCCTCGATGCCGCGCACCAGGCGGTCGTAGGCGTCGTCGTCCAGAGCGGAGTCGCCCGCGCCGTAGTAAGCGGCGGCGGCGTCGACCGCGTCACGCACGGCCTGGGCGTATGCGGCCTGGTCGGCGAGCGGCGTGGCATGGAGTGCGTCAGTCATGCGCACATCGTGCCGTGTCCCACCGACAATCGAGAACATCCGTCACGACGGCGCCTCGGCGGCGAGCAGCGCGCCGAGATCCGGCGCCGTCGCCCGACCGGGGATCACCCGTAACCCGGGCGAAAAGTCCGCCTTACCGTCTCGACACGCCTCCGGCGAACACTACTTTTGACACGCATATCGCAATGAAAGGGATATAAGGGTCTACATCGTGAAATGGAGTGGAGCCAGGGCGGGCACAGGGGTCCGCAAGCGGTGGCGACGGCTGGTGGTCATGGCACCGCCCATCGCGCAGTGCGCCGCGGGCGCCGCTCTCGCGTGGAGCGTGGCGAAGGACGTGCTGGAACACCCGCGGCCGTTCTTCGCGCCGATCGCCGTGGTGATCTGCGTCGGCATCTCGCTCGGCCAGCGGCTCCGCCGCCTGGCGGAGATGGTGATCGGGGTCACCGTGGGGGTGGGCGTCGGAGACCTGCTGATCTCGCAGATCGGCTCCGGTCCCTGGCAGATAGCTCTGGTCGTCGCCCTGGCCCTCGCCACCGCGGTCTTCCTGGACACCGGTTCCGTCATCGTCCTGCAGGCGGGCTCGTCCGCCGTACTCGTCGCCACCCTGCTGCCTCCCGGCGGGACGGGCGGCTTCCACCGGATGATCGACGCGCTGACCGGCGGCCTCATCGGGATCGCGATGGTCGCCCTGCTGCCCGCGGACCCGGTCGCTCTCGCCCGATACCACGCCGCCGCGATCTTCGACGCGCTCGCCGGCACCCTGCTCGCGACCGCCGAGGCGATCGAGAGGCGCGATCCCACGCAGGCCGCGGACGCCCTGGAGGCGGTACGGGGCACGCACACGTCCATCGAGGCGTTCGAGAAGGCGCTGGAGACCGGGACGGAGATCTCGATCATCTCGCCCATCCGATGGAGAAGCCGCCGGGCGCTCGACCGCTACGTCGGGGCGCGCGCGCCGCTCGACTACGCGCTGCGGAACTCCAGAGTGCTCGCCCGCCGGACCCTCAGAGCGCTGATCGACGGTGAACAGGTCCCGAAAGAGGTGGTCGAGGGGCTGCGTCTCATGACGAGCGCGGTCCGCCTCCTGCAGGACGAGCTCGCCGGGACCAGGCCGCCGGGAGACGCACGGGCGGCCGCCGTCGCGGCGGCCGAGTCGGTGGGCGCCGCGCTCACCGACTCGTCCGGGCTGTCCACCCATGTCGTGGTGGCGCAGGTGCGGTCCATCGGCCTCGACCTTCTCGACGCCATCGGCACCGGCACCACCGGGAGGACGGCACCGGCCCCCGCCACCTGACGGGGCCGGTGCCGGCCGTGCTCACCTGCCTCATCGGAAGGCGAGCACGCTGACGGCCGGGTGCCGGCGACGCCGTCCGGTGTCAGAGGCCGCGGGCGAGGCGGTGGTAGGCCTGGTTCCAGCGCAGCTCCTTGGCGAACTGCCGGGGCGTGGTGTCTGCGTCGATGACGAGCAGCTCCACGCCGAGCATGTCGGCGAAGTCGGTGAGCTCCTCGGCGCCGACCGCCGCCGACAGGACGGTGTGGTGCGGGGCGCCGGCCGTCAGCCACGACTCCGTCGAGGTGCGCAGGTCGGGCCGGGGGCGCCAGACCGCGCGGGCCACCGGCAGCCTCGGCAAGGGCTCCGGCGGGGCGACCACGTCGATCTCGTTGGCCACCAGCCGGAACCGGTCGCCCATGTCGGCCAGCCCCACCACGACCGCCGGACCGGGCTCGGCGTCGAACACCAGCCGCACCGGGTCCTCGCGGCCGCCGATGCCCAGCGGGTGGATCTCGCACGACGGCGTGCCCGCCGCGATCGTCGGGCAGACCTCCAGCATGTGCGCGCCGAGGATGAGCTCCTCCCCCGGTGTCAGGTGGTACGTGTAGTCCTCCATGAACGAGGTGCCGCCCGGCCGCCCCTCCGACATCACCTTCAGGGTCCGCAGCAGCACCGACGTCTTCCAGTCGCCCTCGCCGCCGAAGCCGTACCCGTCCGCCATCAGGCGCTGTACGGCGAGGCCGGGGAGCTGGCGCAACCCGCCCAGGTCCTCGAAGTTGGTGGTGAAGGCCCGGAACCCGCCGCCGTCGAGGAAGTGCCGCAGGCCGAGCTCGATCCGCGCCGCGTACCGGAGGGACGCGTGCCGCTCACCGCCCTCCCGCAGCTCGGGCGCGAGCCGGTAGAGCTCGTCGTACTCGCGTGTCAGCGTGGTCACGTCGGCGTCGGAGGCCGCGTCCACCACCGCGACCAGCTCGTTGACCCCGTAGGTGTTCACCGAGACCCCGAACCGGAGCTGCGCCTCCACCTTGTCGCCCTCGGTCACCGCCACGTCGCGCATGTTGTCGCCGAACCTGGCCAGCTTCAGCGAGCCCACCTCGGCCCGGCCGG
Source organism: Microtetraspora sp. AC03309 (assembly GCF_020826795.1). NCBI lineage: Bacteria > Bacillati > Actinomycetota > Actinomycetes > Streptosporangiales > Streptosporangiaceae > Microtetraspora > Microtetraspora sp. AC03309. The sequence goes on from NZ_JADDIL010000005.1 coordinate 92,234, forward strand.
CCGCCGCCCGCGCCCACGCCCCGACCCGCGCGGCCACGGAGGGGTCGCTCACGTGCCCGGTCACGGTCTTGCGCGGTACGCCGAGCCGGGACTGGACGTGGCCGAACTCCCGGTCGCCGTGCGCCGCCTGGTTCAGGTTCATGAAGTCCATGTCGATGGAGCTCCACGGCAACTCCACGTTCGCCTGCGTGTGCAGGTGCAGCAGCGGCTTGCGCAACGCGTCCAGCCCGGCGATCCACATCTTGGCCGGGGAGAACGTGTGCATCCATGCGATCAGGCCGCCGCACTCGTCGTCGGCGTTCGCCTCCAGGCACACCCTCCGGATGGCTCCGGCGTCGGTGAGCACGGGCCGCCACTCCAGTTCGTACGACGACGTCTCCCCCAGAGCCTCGCCGAGCGCGGCGGCGATCCGCATGGACTGCTCGGCCACCTGCCGCAGCGTGTCCTCGCCGTACAGGCCCTGGCTACCGGTCAAGAACCACAGCTTCACAGGTGACTCCTCTGTCCATAAACGTGTTGGTAGCGGTGATGCAAACGGTCGATGTCCTCGGGCGCGATCGGCAGCGGATCGCCGAGTTGCCGGGCCACGTGCACGGTGCGGGCGACGTCCTCGCACATCACGGCGGCCTTCACCGCCGACCTGGGCGAGTCGCCGACGGTGAAGACACCGTGGTTGCGCATGAGCACGGCGGGCGACCGATGGCCGGACAGCGTCTCGACGACACCCTTGCCGATGTCGTCGCCCCCGATCAGCGCGAACGGGCCCACGGGGATCTCACCGCCGAACTCGTCGGCCATCGCGGTGAGCACGCACGGGATCGCCTCTCCCCTGGCCGCCCAGGCGGACGCGTACGTGGAGTGGGTGTGCACCACGCCGTTCACCTCCGGCATGTACCGGTAGACGTACGCGTGCGCGGCCGTGTCGCTGGAGGGCGAGAGCGTGCCCTCCACCACGACGCCGTCGAGGTCGCACACCACGATCGACTCCGGCGTCAGGTCGTCGTAGGACACCCCGCTGGGCTTGATGACGAACAGGTCCTCGCCGGGCACCCGGCCGGAGACGTTGCCCGCCGTCCACGCGACGAGGCCGTATCGCACCAGCTCGGCGTGCAGGCGGCACACGGTCTCCCGCAATTCCCTGATCATCATGCGCCGGCCTCGTTCCTGATCGCGCGGAGCCGGTGCAGCAGCCCGCCGTCCGCGAAGTGGTCGTGCAGCCGGCGGTACTCGGCGTACAGCCGGTCGTAGGCGTCGGCCCGCTCGGGATCGGGCACGTACGCGCCGATGTGCCGCTTGCCCATGGCCGCCGCGGCGGTCGTGATGTCGGCGTACTCGCCCGCGGCGACTGCGGCGTGGATCGCCGAGCCGAGGGCCGGCCCCTGGTCGCTGCCGATCGCCGACAGCGGGCGGCGCAGCACGTCGGCGTACGTCCGCATGAGGAAGGAGTTCCTGAGCAGGCCACCGGCGACCACGAACTCCTCCACCGGCACTCCGGCGGCCTCGAACGTCTCCACGATGATCCGGGCGCCGAACGCGGTGGCCTCGATGAGCGCCCGGTAGACGTCCTCCGGCCGGGTGGCGAGCGTCTGGCCGACGACCACGCCGGACAGGTCGTGGTCGACCAGCACCGAGCGGTTACCGCCCTGCCAGTCGAGCGCGACCAGCCCGTGCTGCCCGACCTCCTGCTCGGCCGCGAGCGAGGTCAGGTACTCGTGCGGGCCGAGCCCCCGCTCGGCGGCCCGCTCGGCGTACGCGGCGGGCAGGAAGTTCTCCACGAACCAGGCGAAGATGTCACCGACGGCGGACTGGCCCGCCTCGTAACCCCAGAGGCCGGGCACGATGCCGTCCCGCACCACCCCGCACATCCCCGGCACTTCGGCGAGCCGGTCCGACGGCATGATGTGGCAGGTCGAGGTGCCCATGATGGCGACCATCTGGCCGGGCCGCACGGCGTCGGCCGCGGCGGCGGTGACATGCGCGTCGACGTTGCCGACCGCGACCGCGATCCCCTCGGGCAGTCCCGTCCACCCGGCGGCCCGCGCGGTCAGCCGACCGGCGAGACCGCCGAGCGGCGCGAGCTCTTGACCGAGCTTGCCGGTGAAACCGGCGAAGGCGGGGTTCAGCGCGGCCAGGAAGTCCTCGGAGGGGTAGGCGCCGTCCTGGTGGATGCCCTTGTACCCGGCCGTGCAGACGTTGCGGCTCTCCACACCGGTCAGCCGCCAGACGATCCAGTCGGCCGCCTCGATCCAGCGCTCGGCCCTGCCGTACGTCTCGGGATCCTCGTCGAGGACCTGTAACGCCTTGGCGAACTGCCACTCCGAGGAGATCCTGCCGCCGTATCGGGGCAGCCAGGGTTCACCGCGCTCGGCGGCCAGCGCGTTGATCCGGTCCGCGTGCGGCTGGGCCGCGTGGTGCTTCCAGAGCTTCGGCCAGGCGTGCGGGCGCTCGGGGGTGATCTCGCACAGCGGGGTGCCGTCGGCGGTCGCGGGCAGCACCGTGCAGGCGGTGAAGTCGGTGCCGATGCCGACGACCCGCGACGGGTCGACTCCCGAGGCGGCCAGTGCCTCGGGCACGGCCTTGCGCAGCACGTCGATCCAGTCGCCCGGCGACTGGAGCGCCCAGTCGGGGCCGAGCCGCGCGCCGCCGGGCAGCTCGTCCTCGATCACCCGGTGGGCGTACTCGTGGACCGCGCCGCCCAGTTCGGCGCCGTCGTCGACGCGGACGACGACGGCGCGGCCGGACAGCGTGCCGAAGTCGACGCCGACGACACAGCGCTCGCTGTTAGCGTTCACACATCACTCCAAAACGGGAGAAGGGAGAGGTACCTGCCGCAGCGCCCGCTACCTGCGGCGGGCGCCGATCAAGCGCTGGAGCAGGATGAAGGCGAACAGCAGCAGACCGATGAAGATCTTGGTCCACCAGGAGCTCAGCGTGCCCTCGAAGCTGATGATCGTCTGGATCAGCCCGAGTACGAGCACGCCGAGCACCGTGCCGAGCAGGTATCCGGTGCCGCCGGTCAGGAGGGTGCCGCCGATGACGACGGCGGCGATCGCGTCCAGCTCCATGCCGACCGCGTGCAGGCCGTACCCCGACAACATGTAGAAGGACAGCAGCAGGCCGCCGAGAGCGGAGCAGAAGCCGCTGATCGTGTAGACGGCGATCTTCGTCCGGGCCACCGGCAAACCCATGAGCAGCGCGGACTGCTCGTTGCCGCCGGTCGCGTAGACGTTGCGGCCGAGCCGCGTGTAGTGCAGCACGTACGCCGCCGCCAGCACGACCACGGCGGTGATCAGCACGCTCGGCGAGACCCACATGCCGCCGCCGAACTCGATCCGGCTCTGGGCGAACGCCGTGAACGTCGCGTCCTCGATCGAGATCGAGTCGGTGCCGATCGTGTAGCACAGGCCGCGGGCGAGGAACATCCCCGCCAGCGTCACGATGAACGGCTGGATCTCGAAGTAGTGGATGATCGCGCCCATTCCCAGGCCGAGCACCGCGCCGATGGCGAGCACCAGGGCGATCACCGCGTACGCCGGCCAGCCGTGCTGCAGCAGCACGGCCGAGATCATCGTGGCGAGCGCGACCACCGAACCGACCGACAGATCGATGCCGCCGGTGAGGATCACGAACGTCATCCCGACGGCGACCACCAGCAGGAAGGCGTTGTCGATGAAGACGTTGAGGATGATCTGCCCGGTGGCGAAACCGTCGTAGCGGATGCCGCCCGCCACGAACATCGCCACGAACAGGGCCGCGGTCACCAGGACCGGGATGTACTTCCGCGGGAGCGTACGGCGTCCGGCAAGCGGGCCGGTGGTGCTCGTCATGCCGTGACCGTCGCCTTCTCTTCGGCCGCCGGGCGCGCCGATGTGGGGCGCCTGCGGCGGTGGAACACCTTCTCCCGGAAGGCCGGGGACTGGAGCAGGCAGACGATCGTCACCACGAGCGCCTTGAACAGCAGCGTCGTCTCCGGCGGGACGCCGATCGAGTAGATGGTGGTGGTCAACGTCTGGATGATGAGCGCGCCCAGCACCGTGCCGCTGAGGGAGAACCGGCCACCGGCCAGCGGGGTGCCGCCGATGACGACGGCGAGGATCGCGTCGAGCTCGATCCACAGGCCCGCGTTGTTGCCGTCTGCGCTGGAGACGTTCGAGCTGATCATCAGGCCGGCGACGCCCGCGCACAACCCGCAGAACGCGTAGACCATCATGAGCACGCCGCGCGCGCTGATGCCCGCGAGGCGGCTCGCCTCGGCGTTGCCGCCGACCGACTCGATCAGCAGGCCCAGCGCCAGCCGCCGGGTGAGGAACGCGGTGAGGGCCAGCACCGCCGCCACGATGATGATCCCGAACGGCAGCGTCAACCAGTAACCGCCGCCGATGAGCTTGTACGGCGAGCTGTTGACGGTGATGATCTGCCCGTCGGTGACGAGCTGGGCCAGGCCGCGACCGGCGACCATCAGGATCAACGTCGCGATGATCGGCTGGATGCCGATCCCGGCGACGAGGAAGCCGTTCCACGCGCCGAGGACCAGCGACAGTGCCAGCGCGAGAACCACCGCCCCCAGCACACCGCCGGTCGAGTTCTGGTCGCCGAGGTCGCTGATGCGCAGGCAGGCCAGCGCGCCGGAGATCGCGACGACCGAGCCGACCGACAGGTCGATGCCGCCGGTGGCGATGACGAGCGTCATACCGAGCGCGACGAGGATCAGCGGCGCGCCGAAGCGGACGATGTCGACCAGGCTGCCGTAGAGGTGGCCGTCCTTGATCTCGACGCTGAAGAAGTGGTCGGTGAACACCAGGTTCAGCAGCAGCAGCGCGGCCAGGATGACCGCCGGCCAGAACAGGCGGTGTCTCAGGAACCGGCTCATGATCGGGCTCCGCTCGCGATCGTCTCCGTCAGGGTGTCGGTCGTCAGCGCCTCGTCGTTGTCCAGCTCGGCGACGAGCCGGCGGTCGCGCAGCACGCCGACCTTGTGGCTGAGCCGCAGCACCTCCTCCAGTTCGGCCGAGATGAAGAGCACGGCCATCCCGCCGTCGGAGAGCTCGGCGACCAGGCGCTGGATCTCGGCCTTGGCGCCGACGTCGATGCCGCGGGTGGGCTCGTCGAGGATGAGCAGGCGAGGTTCCATGATCAGCCAGCGCGCCAGCAGCACCTTCTGCTGGTTGCCGCCGCTGAGGTTCCTGATGAGCCGGTCGGGGTCGGCCGGCCGGATGTTCAGCGCGGCGATGTACTTGTCGGCCAGCTCGTCCTGCCTGCGTCGCGGGATGGGCCTGGTCCAGCCGCGCGCCGCCTGGAGGGCGAGGACGAGGTTCTCCCGGACGGTGAGGTCGGGGATCAGTCCCTCGGCCCGCCGGTTCTCCGAGCAGAAGGCCAGCTTGCGCCGCACCGCCGCGCGGGGCGTACGCAGGTTGACGGACTCACCGCCGATCTTCATCGAGCCGCTGCCCGCGTGGTCGGCGCCGAACAGCAGCCGGGCGACCTCGGTGCGGCCGGAGCCGAGCAGCCCGGCCAGGCCGACGACCTCGCCCTCGTGGATCGTGAGCGTGAACGGCTGGACGGACCCGGCGCGCCCCAGGTCCGCGGCCTCGACCAGAGGCTCGCTCTGGCGGGCGAGCGGCCTGCCCTCCAGACGTTCGAGGTCGGCCAGCTCGCGGCCGATCATCTTGCCGATCAGGTCGACCTGGCCGAGCTCGCGGGTGAGGTACTCCCCCACGAGCTTCCCGTTGCGCAGGACGGTCATCCGGTCGGAGATCTCGTAGATCTGGTCGAGGAAGTGGGAGACGAACAGGATCGCGATGCCCTGGTCCTTCAGCCGGCGCATCACCCGGAAGAGCTGGGCCACCTCGCCGGCGTCCAGGCTGGAGGTGGGCTCGTCGAGGATGAGCACCTTCGCGTCGACGTCCACGGCCCGCGCGATCGCGACCATCTGCTGGATCGCCAGCGAGTACGACGCCAGCGGCGCCGACACGTCGATGTGGAGGTCGAGTCGGGCGAGGATCTCCGCGGCCCGGCGGCGCATCGTCGTCCACTGGATGCGACCCAGGCGGCGCGGCTCCCGGCCGATGAAGATGTTCTCGGCCACCGAGAGGTTGGTGCAGAGGTTGACCTCCTGATAGACGGTGCTGATCCCCGCGTGCCGGGCGGCGAGCGGGCTGGAGAAGGCGACCCGCCGTCCCTCCAGCTCGATCTCGCCGGCGTCGATGTCGTAGACGCCGGTCAGCACCTTGATCAGTGTCGACTTGCCGGCGCCGTTCTCCCCCATCAGCGCGTGGACCTCGCCCGGCAGAAGCCGGAAGTCGACACCGTCCAGTGCCTTCACGCCGGGGAACTGTTTGCCGATCCCGTTCATCCGCAGGATCGGCGCGGGTACGGCCATGCGGCGCCCCTCTCGTCCTCGTGGCCGGACCGCCTCGCGCGGAGGCGATCACGACGGCCGGGCCGTCCGGTGAGGGACGGCCCGGGTCCGGTCAGTACTTGCGCGTGGGCAGAGCCTGCTTGGCCTGTTCCTGGGTGAAGGCGGTCTCCTCGGTCACCACGCGGGCGGGCACCTGCTCGCCATTGACGACCTTCTTGGCGAGGTCCATCAGCTGGGTGCCGAGCAGCGGGGAGCACTCGACGATGTAGTTGATCTTGCCGTCGGCGAGCGCCTGCATGCCGTCGTGGACCGCGTCGATCGTGATGATCTTGATGTCCTTGCCCGGCACCTTGCCCGCGCCCTCGATCGCCTCGATGGCGCCGAGGCCCATGTCGTCGTTGTGCGCGAAGAGCACGTCGATCTTGGGGTTGGACTTCAGGAAGGCCTCCATGACCTCCTTGCCCTTGGCGCGGGTGAAGTCGCCGGTCTGCGAAGCGATGATCTTGAACTTCGGATCGGCGGAGACGACCTCCTGGAAGCCCGCCTTCCGGTCGTTGGCGGGCGCCGATCCGGTCGTGCCCTGCAACTCGACGACGTTCACGGTGTCCGTGCCGTCCTTGTACTCGTCGACCAGCCACTGACCGGCCTTGCGGCCCTCCTCCACGAAGTCGCTGCCGAGGAAGGTCTTGTAGAGGCTGGTGTCCTTGGAATCCACCGCGCGGTCGGTGAGGATCACCGGGATGTTCGCGTTCTTGGCCTCCTTCAGCACCGTGTCCCAGCCGGACTCGACGACCGGCGAGAAGGCGATGACGTCCACCTTCTGCTGGATGTAGGAGCGGATCGCCTTGATCTGGTTCTCCTGCTTCTGCTGCGCGTCGGAGAACTTCAGGGTGACGCCGGCCTCTTTCGCCGACTCCTGGACGGACTTGGTGTTGGCGGTGCGCCAGCCGCTCTCCGCGCCGACCTGGGCGAAGCCCATGGTGATCTTGCCGTCTCCGGAGCCGCCGGAGCCGCCCGAACCGCCGCTGCTCCCGCACCCGGCCATCGTCAACGCGGTGGCACCGACCAGGAACAGTGCCGAGATCCTCTTCAACACTGGGGGGTCCTTTCTTGCTGTTAGCGCTAACACCACACAGCCGGTAGAGCGCTTCTTCTCGATTCCGTACGGCTAGCGCAAGGGCGAGGTGCTGGCCCTGGCGATGAATTGGGGAGGCACGACGAGACGCTCGTGCAATGGACCACCTGACTGGATCTGCCGGACCAGCAGGTCGATGCTGCGCCTGCCGACCGCCCCGAAATCCTGCCTGATCGTGGTGAGCGGCGGGGAGAAGAACTCCGACTCCGGTATGTCGTCGAAGCCCACGATGCTGATCTGCTCGGGGACCTTCACTCCTTCCTCCGTCAGGGCGCGCAGCACGCCGAGCGCCATCTGGTCGTTGGCGACGAACACCGCGGTGACACGGTCGGCCATCGCGGCCAGGCGCTTGCCCGCCCGGTAGCCCGATCGGGGGCTCCAGTCGCCGGCGAGCACTTCGGGGACGGGCCGCCCGGCCGCGGTCAGCACCGCGCGCCAGCCCTCGGTCCGCCCCTCGGCCTCCAGCCAGTCGGCCGGCCCGCTGACGTGCCAGACCGTCTCGTGCCCGAGGTCGAGCAGGTGGAGGGTCGCCAGCCTGGCACCCTCGACCTGGTCGACGCTGACCACCGGGACGTCGCCCGCGTGACCGCCTTCGACGGCCACCGCGGGCATGCCCGCCGGCAGGTCGTCGAGCGCCCGGGCCGCCGAGCGCTGCGGCGCGACCACGACGACGCCGTCGACGCCCTGCTCGGCCAGGTAGCCGATGGCGTCGGTCACCCCGGCGCGGTCGATCGTCCGCAGGCTCACGATGCTCACGAAGTAGCCCGCGGCCCTGGCGGCCTGCTCGATGCCGTAGACCGTGCTCGCCGGGCCGTACAGCGTCGAGTCGAAGCTGACGACGCCCAGCGTGCGCGAGTGCCTGGTCACCAGCGCCCGGGCGACGAGATTGCGGCGGTAACCGAGTTCGTCGATGGCCCACATGACCCGGGTGCGGGTCTCCGCGCGGACGTTCGGATGGTCGTTGAGGACGCGCGAGACCGTCTGGTGCGACACCCCCGCCAGTTTGGCCACGTCGGCCATCACGGGCGGGCGCTGCTCGGCGTTCGGTCCCACCGGTTACTCCTCTCAACGACTTGGAAAAGACTGTGAGCGTTAACACGATCCACCGTCAAGATGGCCCCGGGTCACGGTCCGGTTACACCGAAACACGGACGTAACGCCTATTGACGTGGCTACGCCCAACGCCTTGACTGAGGGCCGATTCCCGCTTGTCGGCGCTGACTCCATCATGCTCGGAATGCGAACGCTAACGTCACTCGGAGGAGCCCCCACGATGAGATGGAAGGCCTGGTCACAGAAGGCGGCGAGGACGCGGCCGTCCGCGGCGCGGTCGACCTCGGCGCCGCGAAGATCGCGCCGAAGGCCGTGGTCACCATGCTCACGGGTGGCCTGAGCGACGTGAACGCGCTCGCCCGGGCCCAAATCAGTGAGCCTTTTCGCTCGGCCTAGGGCTATCGACGGAGTGCGAAGGGGGTCCCTCGCCCGATGCCGGGTCGATCGAAGCGTTCCTAGCATGGCCGCATGGAGATTCCCGAGCATTACAAATACGCGGTCATCCCCCACATCATGGTCGACGGGGCCGCGGAGGCGATCACGTTCTACGCCAAGGCGTTCGGTGCCTCCGAACTCTTCCGGCTCGACGGGGATGACGGGCGGATCGTCCACGCCGAGATCAGCGTCCAGGGCTCCACTCTCATGCTCGGTGACGCCGACGCGCCGTTCACGCCCACTGGTGAAGGCGGCGCGTCCGTTGCCCTGCACGTCTACGTGCCGGACGTGGACGCGCTGACCGCCCAGGCCGTGGCAGCCGGGGCCGAACTTCTCTCCTCTCCGACCGACATGCCCTACGGTGCCCGGCAGTCGATGCTTCGTGACCCGTTCGGCCACATCTGGATCTTCCTGACCCCTATCGTCGCCTGAGCCGGCGGGCCGCGACGCCGGACCGATGGGTTGGAACGGGCTCAGTCATCCATCGCGTCCTCGGGGGTACCGCGAGCGAGCCCGGCCAACACGTCCAGCGCGTACGACAGGGTCTCCACGGGCGGGGAGGCGAGGCCGAGCCGTACGGCGCTGGGCGCGCTCCTCGACCCGACGACGAACGAGGCGGCGGGTGTGACGGCGATCCCCCTTCGCGCCGCGGCGGCGACGAAGGTCTCGGCCCGCCACTGTTCCGGCAGCTCCCACCAGCAGAAGTAGGCATGCGGGTCGGCTCGTACGGTGAAACCGGCGAGTCTTTCCTCCGCGACCCGCCGCCGCGCGGCCGCGTCGGCCCGCTTGGCCTCGGCGACGGCGGCCACGGTGCCGTCGGCCGCCCACCGGACGGCCGCGTCGAGGGCGAACCGGGACGCGGTCCAGGCCCCCGAACGCAGCGCGGCGGCGACCCGGTCGGCGTGCCCCGCGGGTGCTACGGCGAAGCCCGCGGTCAGACCGGGCGCCAGCCGCTTGGAGAGGCTGTCGATGAGGATCACGTGGTCCGGGGCCAGAGCGGCGAGCGGCGGCGGCGCGCCGTCGTCAAGGAACGCCCAGATGCCGTCCTCGATCGCGGACACGTCCAGCTCGCGCAGCGTACGGGCGACCTGCTCGCGCCGTGTACCCGGCATGGTGACGCCGAGCGGGTTGTGCAGGGTCGGCTGGAGATAGACCGCGCGCAGCGGGGCGCCGCGATGCGCGGCGGCGAGCGCGTCGGGGCACAGCCCCTCACCGTCGATCGCCAGGGGGACGGGCGTCACGCCGAGCCGGTGCGCGATGGCCTTCACCACGGGATAACTGAGCGCCTCCACTCCGAGACGCTCCCCCGGGGGCACGAGAGCGGCCACGGCGGCGGCGATCGCCTGTCGTCCGTTGCCCGCGAACAGCACGCGGGCGGGGTCCGGTTCCCATCCCGCCCGGCCGAGCAATCCGGCGGCCGCCTCACGGAACGCGGGCGTTCCCGCCGCCCCGAGCGGCTGTAACGCGGCCCCGAGCACCTCGGGCCGGAGCAGCGGACCGAGCCCCTGGGAGAGCAGCGCGGACTGGCCGGGCACCACGGGATAGTTCAGCTCCAGGTCGATCCTGGCCGTGGCGGGCTCGGTGAGCGAGGGACCGGGCAGCGGCCGCGCCGCCCGTACGAAGGTGCCGCGGCCGACCTCGCCCACGACGAGACCGCGCCTGGCGAGCTCGCTGTAGACGCGGCTCACGGTCGAGTTCGCGATGCCGCGCCGCCGCGCGAACGCGCGCTGGGGAGGCAGCCGGTCTCCGGGCCGCAGGCGGCCCGCCGCGATCTCCGCTGCCACCTCGTCGGCGACGACCCGGTACTCCTCCATCACACCTCACTACATTTACAAGATTGCACCGAGAACAATATAACTATTGCACGCGGAATTGCTCGCACCATAGCCTCGGATCATCGACGGGCCGGATATCCGGGGAAAGCGAGCGACATGGTCAGCAGCACCGCTCTCGCGGGCATCGCCGCGGTGGCACTCGGGATAGTCCTGTCACCGGGACCCAACATGATCTATCTGGTCTCCCGCTCGATCACTCAGGGACGCCGCGCCGGGTTGATCTCGCTGGCGGGCGTGGCGGCCGGGTTCCTCGTGTACGTCACCGCGGTGGCGGCGGGCATCGCGGCCGTCTTCACGCTGGTGCCGGTGCTGTACACCGCGATCAAGCTGGCCGGCGCCGGGTATCTGCTCTGGCTGGCCTGGCAGGCGGTACGCCCCGGCGGCGTGTCCGCCTTCGCGCCCAAGGAGCTGCCCGTGGACCCACCACGCAGGCTGTTCACGATGGGGCTGGTCACCAACCTGCTCAACCCCAAGATCGCGATCGTGTACGTGTCCGTGCTTCCGCAGTTCGTCGATCCCGGGCGCGGCCACGTCGCCGTGCAGAGCCTGCTGCTCGGGCTCACGCAGATCGGCGTCGCGCTGACGGTCAACGGGCTGATCGTGCTGACCGCGGGCACCGTCGCCGCCTTCCTGGCCCGGCGGCCGAGGTGGTTGAGCGTCCAGCGCTACATCATGGGCACGGTGCTCGCCGGGCTCGCGGTCCACCTCCTGGCCGAACGCTCCGCCGCCACGCCCCTCAGGCCGTAGGCGCGCCTGTCCGGCACCGCTTGTACGGTCTGTGCGTGACCGAGGAAGAGTGGATCCGGCACCGGCCGGCGGTTTTCGGGGTGGCCTATCGGCTGCTCGGCGGGGTCAGCGACGCCGAGGACGTCGCGCAGGACGTCTGGCTGCGCGCGGCCGCCGCCGACCTGTCCGGGGTCGAGGATCTGCGCGCCTGGCTGGTGACCGTCGCCGCCCGCAGGTCCTACGACATCCTCCGGTCGGCGCGGGTGCGGCGTGAGACGTACGTCGGTCCGTGGCTGCCGGAGCCGTTGCTGACCGGCCCGGACGCCGCGGAGCCGGTGCTCGTCGACGAGTCGGTGAGCATGGCGATGCTCGTCGTCATGGATCAGCTCACGCCGCCCGAGCGGGTCGCGTTCGTGCTGCACGACGTCTTCGAGGTGCCCTTCGAGCGCATCGCCGCCGTGCTCGGCGTCACCCCCGCCACCGGCCGCCAGCTCGCCTCGCGGGCGCGGCGCCGGGTGGTCACGGTGAAGCAGCGGCCGCGCGCGAGTCGCTCGGAGCAGGAGCGGGTGCTCGCGGCGTTCCGCGCCGCGTACGAGGAGAGCGATCTGAAGGCCCTGGTCGAGCTGCTGCATCCCGACGCGGTGTACGTCACCGACGGCGGCGGCAAGGTCTCCGCCGCACGTAAGATCATTTCTGGTGGTGAGCGGATCGCCATGGTGCTGTCCCGCGTGTCCCGGCGGTGGGGGTTTGGGCTCTTTCCTCTCGTTCTCCGCGAGGTGGGCGGAGAGCCCGCGCTGGTGGCGTACCGAGACAATCGGATCACGCTGGTCGACACCTTCGACGTCGCGGCCGACGGCCGGATCCTGGCGATCCGGCGGGTGCTGAATCCGGACAAACTCCCGCAAATCGGCCCGACGCGCTGAATCTTCGCGAATCTTTTCTGCCGACGGCCGTCACATCGGCGGGCGCCATCTCGTCTTCCTGGCGACAACCGGAAAGAGACTGAGAGAGGCGAAAACACGATGTCACGCTTGAACATCGCAGAGTCGGCGCCCGAGATGTACAAGGCGTTCCTCCAGGCGGAGCAGGCGATCCAGGAGGGGCCGCTACCCGCCACGGTCCGCGAGCTCGTCAAGATCCGCGGCTCGCAGCTCAACGGCTGCCTTTTCTGCGTCGACATGCACGTCCACGAGGCGCTGCGACTCGGCGAGACGCAGGATCGGATCTACCAGCTGTCCGCCTGGCGGGAGTCTGAGCTGTACACCGACGCCGAGCGGGCCGCGCTGGCCTACACCGAGGCCGTCACGAAGCAGCCGGACGGCGTGTCGGATGAGGTCTGGGACGCGGTGTCCGCCGCGTTCAAGCCGGAGGAGGCCGCGTACCTGGTCGCCCAGGTGGCGCAGATCAATCTGTGGAACCGCATCGCGGCCCCCATGCGCACGCGTCCTCCGAAGCGGGGCTGACGAGCGCGATGCCGTCGCGCGGCGGCTCGCCACCGCCCCGCGACGGCCCGCGACGGCCCGCGTCAGGACGCCGCTCGCGGCACGAAGGTTGTGTCGTACCCGTGGGGCAGGATGGCGGCATGACGGACTGGAGCGGTGACGTCGCGGAGTTCGCGCGAGAGGAGCTGCCCTCGGCGACAGCGGAGCGGCTGATCGGGTTGTTACGGCCCGCCATCCGGCTGTCGGCGGCTGAGGACGGGGAGATCGTGGTCGGGCGGCTCGGGGGCGTCGCCAAGCTGCCGGACGGCATGGCCTGGCCGTCGCGCGCGAACGGAGCCTGGCCGATGTCGTTCGTCGCCGAGCTCGACTGCGGAAAGCTGGCGGGTTACGAGGTGGACATCGCTCTTCCCGACACCGGCACGCTGCTGTTCTTCGTCGCGGCCGAGATGGAGGAGTCCCACGTGATCTACGTGCCGTCGGGGACCGCCGTCGCCGAGCGGGCCGCGCCCGACGACCGCGCCCACGTGTACTCCGAGCTGCCGCTCGCCGCGTCCACCGAGCCGAGCTGGCCGGAGCGGAACCATCCGGCTCTGGTGGACGTCTTCGGGAGCCTCGAAGCGGCGGAGGAGGCGGTGTGGGACCACGTGCTGGACGAGGCCACCGGCGAGACCTTCGCCCAGGAACTCACGATGTACGAAGGCGCGTGGGAGGCCGGGCCGCCGCATCAGGTGGGCGGGTACTCCGACGCGCTCCAGAGCCCGGTCGAGGCCGTGGTGGCACATGCCGCCGGCACCGGCTCGTACGGCGATCCGGCCTTCCAGGAAGAGGCGCGACAGTGGGTCACGCTGCTGCAGGTGGCCGAGGACACCAGGACCGGGATGGTCTGGGGTGACGGCGCGTACCTGATCTGGGGCATCCGCAAGGATCACCTGGCCGCGCGTGACTTCGCCAAGGTTCATGTCTACATCCAGGGCCACTGACCGAGTCGAGCCCGCGTACTTCCACCCACGGCTACGCCGGTGGCCGTGGGCGTCTTCGCGAGCAGGCTCAGGGCGTAACGTCGCGGTCTCGCCGTGACGAAGGCACGACGCCGCAGCGACACGGGATCGGAGCACAGCCGGACCAGCCGTCTTTCCTATCGGGACCGGGGGATATCGTGTCTGCTGTGTCAGGTTCCCGTGCCCCCCTCCCTGCCACCGGCCTAGCCCAGACGGTCGTCTTCGCGGCCTTCATCGCGGTGCTTGGAATCTTTCCCGGGCTCTACGTCGGTGGCTCCGGCGTGCCCATCGTGCTGCAGAACGCCGGGCCACTGCTGGCCGGCGGCATCCTGGGCCCCCGCCGTGGCGCCATGTCCGTCGTGCTGTTCCTGGCACTGACCGCGATCGGCCTGCCGCTCCTGTCCGGCGGGCGGGGCGGCGTCGGCCCCTTCGTGGGCCCGAGCGGCGGGTTTCTGCTGGGATGGATTCTCTCCGCCCTGGTCACCGGTCTGATCGTGGCTCGGGCGAAGCGTCCGCGGCTGCCGGTGCTGCTGCTCGCCAACGCGGCCGGGCTGGTCGCCGACTATCTGATCGGCGTCCCGTTCCTCGGCGTGTACACCGGTGACCTGCCGGCCGCCGCGGTCCAGTCGCTGGTGTTCCTGCCCGGGGACATCGCCAAGGTGGTGGCCGCCGCGCTGATCGCCGCCGTACTGCACCGCGCCCTGCCCGGCCGGCTGGCGGGATCGGCCGAACGGTCCGCATGACGCTCGCCATACCGCCGATCGTCGGCCCCGGTGCGGTACCCGCCGATCTGCTCGCGCGGGCACACGGGGCCGCCCGGTGGCTGGCCGCGCACCGGATCGCCGAGGGGTCGCGTGTGGCGGTGGACTCACCCGACCCGCTGCCCTGGTTTCTCGGCGCGGATCTGCTCGGCGCGGCCTGCCTGGTGGCCGAGCCCACGTGGACGCCACGTGAGCGTGACGCGGTTCTCGCGGACGCGCGCCCGGACCTGGTCGTCACCGGCGTCACGAAACCCCTCCCGGAAACCTTCCCGGAATCCGTCGCGTGCGCGTCCGCCCGGGACGCCGGGGATACCGGGAACGTCGGGGACGTCGGCGTCGCGCCGGCCGGGGACGACGGCACCTTCTTCTACCTGCCGACCACCTCGGGCAGCAGCGCACGGCCCAAGGTCCTGATCCGTACCCGCCGGTCGTGGCTGCGCAGCTTCGCCGCGCTCGGCCCGCTTCCCGGCCCGGTGCTGATCCCCGGCCCGCTCAGCTCGTCGCTGTTCCTGTTCGGCGCCCTTCACGCTCTGTGGTGCGGACACGGGGTCCAGTCGCTGTCGTGCTGGGAGCCGGAGAGCGCCGCTCTGGCCGCACAGCGGGCCGCCACCGTCCACCTGGTCCCCGCCATGCTGGCGGGGCTGCTCGCCGTACTGGAGCGGAGGCCCGATTTGCGGGAGGGTTGCGCCCTGCGGACGGTCGTCTGCGGCGGCGCGCACCTCGGCGGCGACACGCGTGAGCGCTTCGCCCGGCTGCTGCCCGGAGCCGAACTGATCGAGTACTACGGCTCGGCCGAGCACTCGCTGATCGCTCTGCGGCGCGGCACGGACGGCCTGCGCCCCGTCCCCGGCGTACGGCTCGACAGCCGGGACGGCCTGCTGTGGGTCAGTTCGCCACTGGCGTTCAGCGGCCGGCTTCGCGGCGGCACGCTCCACCCGGCCGAAGACGAGTGGTCCACCGTGGGCGACCAGGTCGAGCTGGACGGCACCGGCGCCCTGACCGTACGGGGCCGGGCCGGGGCGGTCGTGTCCAGCGGCGGCAAGCTGGTGGCCGCGGAAGAGGTCGAGGCGGTGCTGCGCACCGTACCCGCGGTGACTGACGTGCTGGTCACCGGAACGCCGCATCCGACGCTCGGCGCGATCGTGACCGCCGTGATCGAGACCACCGCGGACGGCCCGCCCACGCTACGTGAACTCCGCGCGGCGGCGCGGGCCGGTCTCGAACCCGGCAAACGGCCACGCCGCTGGCTGGCGACCGAGGCGCTGCCCAGAACCGCCTCGGGCAAGCCCGCCCGCGCCACCGTCGCCGAGCAGTTGCGGGACGGCACGCTCGCCGCGGAGCCGATGCGGTGAACGCCGACCTGACACCGGTCGTCGTGGCGGCAAGGCGGACCCCGATCGGCAACGCGGGCGGCGCGCTGCGCCACTTCACCGTCGACGAACTCGCCGCACCGGTGCTGCGGGGCGTGCTCGACGACGCCGGGCTGGACTCGGTGGACGACGTCCTGCTCGGCAACGTCTTCGGGCCGGGCGGCAACCCGGCCAGGATCGCGGCGCTGCGCGCCGGTCTCCCCGACAGCGTGCCGGGGGTGACGATCGACCGGCAGTGCGCCAGCGGCCTGGCCGCGATCACGCTGGCCGCCGCGATGATCCGCGCCGGGGAGGGCGAGGCGTACCTCGCCGGAGGGGTGGAGAGCGCCTCGACCGCGCCGCTGCGCGCGTGGCGCCCGGAGGGGGCGGGGGAACCGCCGCGCTACTACACGCGGGCACCGTTCGCGCCCGCCGAGATCGGCGACCCGGACATGGGCCCGGCCGCAGACCTCGTCGCCGCCGAGGCCGGGATCTCCCGGGAACGGCAGGACGCCTTCGCCGTACGCAGCCACACCCGGGCGGTGCGGGCGCAGCTCACCGGCCGGTTCGCCGCCGAACTCGTGCCGATCGGCGGCGTCGAGCGGGACGAACGGCCCCGCGCCGGGTTCACCATGGAACGGCTGGCCAGGTTCCCGCCCGCCTTCACC
Organism: Microtetraspora sp. AC03309; assembly: GCF_020826795.1. Taxonomy (NCBI): domain Bacteria; kingdom Bacillati; phylum Actinomycetota; class Actinomycetes; order Streptosporangiales; family Streptosporangiaceae; genus Microtetraspora; species Microtetraspora sp. AC03309. The sequence continues at coordinate 108,993 of NZ_JADDIL010000005.1, forward strand.
TCGGACGGCACCGCCACCGCGGCCAACTCGTGCGGGATCAGCGACGGCGCGGCGGCCGTGCTGCTGGTGAACGAGACACTGCGCCGCCGGCACGGACTGCCCGGCCTGCGGCTGCTCTCCTCGGCCACCTCGGCCGTCGACCCGAACCGGCTCGGCCTCGGCGCGGTGCCGGCGATGCGATCGGTGCTCGACCGCACACCGGACGTGGTCGAGTTCAACGAGGCGTTCGCCGGGCAGACGCTCGCCTGCCTCGACGGCGCCGGCATCGACGAGCACACGGTCAGCCCCGACGGCGGCGCGATAGCGCTGGGGCATCCGTGGGGAGCGTCGGGCGCCGTGCTGGTGGTCCGGCTGTTCGCCACGCTGGTACGGCTCCGCGGCTCCGGCTCCGGTCTCGCCGCGCTGTCCGCGGGCGGCGGCGTCGGCGTGGCGACAGCCTGGGAGGCGGTGTCGTGATCGAGTTCGAGGGTGTCGGGCACCACTACGGCGAGCGGGTCGTGCTGTCGGATGTGGACCTTCGGCTGCCCGAGCGGCGGGTGGCCTTCGTCGGTGCGAACGGCTCCGGCAAGTCCACCCTGGCCCGCATGATCAACGGACTGGTCCAGCCCACCACCGGGCGCGTACTCGTGGACGGGCTCGACCCGAGCCGTGACGGCCGTGCCGTACGACGCCGGGTCGGGTTCGTCTTCACCAACCCGGACAGCCAGATCGTGATGCCGACCGCGGGCGAGGACGTGGCGTTCTCGCTGCGGCGCGGCGGCCTGTCGAGGAAGGAGCGCGCCGAGCGGGCGGCCGAGGTGCTGGCCGAATACGGGCTGGGCGGTTACGCCGACCATCCCGCGCACCAGCTGTCCGGCGGCCAGAAGCAGCTGCTCGCGCTGTGCGCGATGCTCGTGCTCGACCCTGACGTGCTGGTCTGCGACGAGCCGACGACGTTGCTCGACCTGCGCAACAAGCGGCGGTTCGTCGACCTGCTCGCCGGGTTGAAGCAGCAGGTCGTCCTGGTCACGCACGACCTCGACCTGCTCGGCGCGTTCGACCGCGTCATCGTGCTCGACGGCGGCCGCGTCGTGGCCGACGACGAGCCGGAGCCCGCGCTGCGCCACTACCGGTCGCTCGTCACATGATGATCGGCGGGTGGTACGAGCCGGGGTCGAGCCCGCTGCACCGGACCCCTGCCGGCGCGAAGTTCCTGGTCCTTCTCGGACTGGCCGCGGTGGTGTTCGTCCTACGGTCGCCGATCTGGCTCGGCGGGATCTGCGCCGCCGTACTCCTCGGGTACGCGGTGGCACGGGTCTCGCTCCGGCGCTGCGGGCAGCTCGCCCGTACGCTCGGGCCGCTGGCGGTGTTCGTGTTCGCGCTGCAGTGGTGGCTGCTCGGCGCGGAGCAGGCGCTGGTGGTGTGCCTGCGGATCGTGGCCGCGTTGGCCGCCGCGAACCTCTTCACCATCACCACCAGGGTGGACGACGTGGTGTCCGCGGTGGAGCGCGCGCTGCGGCCGCTCGCCCGGTTCGGGGTCCGGCCGGACCGGATCGGACTGCTCATCGGGCTCACCCTGCAGGCCGTGGCCACGCTGTCCGGAGTCGCCGCCGAGGTACGGGAGGCCGCCAAGGCACGTGGCGCGGAGCGTTCGGTGACCGCGTTCGCGGTGCCGTTCCTGGTCAGGACGCTGCGGCACGCCGACGAGCTGGGCGAGGCGCTCGCCGCGCGCGGCGAAGGCGACGGCTGACAGAGCGGTGACGATTCCGGGGCTCGCCGATCGGCCTCGGCCGCCCGCGACGCGAACTCCCTCGACCTCGCACGCCGCGCGCCCAGTGGCCGGTCAGATCGCTCCGGCGTACGTCCAGGCGCCGGCGTGCCGGACGAAGCGACTGTGCTCCTCCATCTCGCCCGGTATTCCATGGTCGATGTAGTGGGCGCGGAACCGCACCGTGCCCTCGGTGTGGATGGCGCTGCCGCCCGTGGTCTCCAAGATCTCCAGGCGCGTCCACCGTGTCCCGCGGCCGAGGTCGACGCGCTCCGGACGGGTCGACGGGTGCCAGGTGCGCAGGAGGTAGTCGGCGTCTCCGACGCTGAAGGCACTGAACCTCGACCGCATCAGCGCCTCCGCGGTCGTCGCGGCCGCCTCTCCCCGGTGCAGCCGTCCGCAGCAGTCGCGGTACGGCGCCGCCGCCCCGCAGGGGCAGGAGGAGGCGGGAGCGGGACGGGACTGGGAGCGTGCGCTGCGTCGGGACATCCGCTCATTCTGCCCGGTGACGCGAGCAGCGTCGCCGGGCGGCCCGGGGAGAAGTCTCATCCTGCCGGTGCGGGTCCGGCGGCGTGGCCATCGGCGGGCCGAGAGACTCACACCGGCGGGCGAGGGCGGGCCGTGCTGTTCCGATGAACGAACGACGGCGGCACCACGAGCCGCTCGCCCGGGCCCTCTCCCTCGATCCGCCGCAGCAGGATCTCGATGCTGCGCCTGCCCACCGCGCCGAAGTCCTGCCGCACGGTGGTGAGCGGAGGCGAGAAGAACGCCGACTCGGGGATGTCGTCGAACCCGACCACGCTCACCTGCTCGGGCACCCTGATCCCGCGCTCGCTGAACGCCCGCAGCACGCCGAGGGCCATCTGGTCGTTGGCGACGAAAACCGCGGTGACGTCCGGCTCGCGCGCCAGGGCGGCCCCCGCCTCGTAACCCGAGTGGGGGCTCCAGTCTCCGGCGAGCGGTTCCGGCGCCTCCAGGCCCGCGTCCTCGATCGCGGTCCGCCATCCGGCCATCCGCCCCTCGGCCTCCAGCCAGTCGGACGGACCGCGCACGTGCCAGACCGTCTCGTACCCGAGCGAGAGCAGGTGCTCGGTGGCGAGCCTGCCGCCCGCGACCTGGTCGACGCAGACGACGGACACGTCACCGGCCTGACCGCCCTCGATCACGACCGCGGGGATGCCGATCGGCAGGTCGGTCAGCGCCTGCGCGGCCGAGCGCTGCGGCGCGAGCACGATGACGCCGTCGACACCCTGGTCGGCCAGAAAGTCCAGGGCGTCGCGCATGCCGGTCGTGTCGACGGAGGTGAGATTGACGATGCTGACGAAGTATCCGGCCGACCTGGCCGCCCGCTCGATGCCGTAGACCGTGCTGGCCGGGCCGTACAACGTGGTGTCGACGCTGACCACGCCGAACGTCCGCGAGTTCCTGGTGACCAGCGCCCGCGCCGCCGGGTTGCGCCGGTAGCCGAGCTTGTCGATCGCGGCCAGCACCCGGGCGCGGGTCTCACCGCGCACGCTGGGGTGAGCGTTGAGCACACGCGAGACCGTCTGGTGCGACACGCCGGCCTCCCTGGCCACATCGGCCATGACCGGCGCGCGCTGGTCCCGGATCGATCCCACCGGGCTGCTCCTTTCACTACGTGGCCGGACCGCGAATATCGGCGACCGGCCCGGATCAGGTCGCCGGCCGGTCCCGGGGCGTTCTGGCGGGTAAGGCGGGTCAGTCGGACACAGGCAGCCAGACGCGCATGGCGGCGGGACCGCGGTTGCCCCATCGGTGGTACGGCACCAGCCGCAGGACCGCCTTCGCGGTGCCCGCGGCCGCCGTGCCGTCCTGAGGGTCGGCGTCCACGTCCGCGACAGCGGGTTCAGGCGCGGCACCGCGCGGGCTGCCGTACGGCCAGGCGTCCGAGCCCTGCTCCGTCAGCATCACCTCGACGTCGATCTCGACGACGCCGTCCACGACCCGCTCTGTGTGCCCGGCGTGCCCGGCGTGCCCGGTCGACGGGCGTACGGAGACGTCGGCCAGCGAGGGCTCGCCGGCCACGGACTCGGCGCAGTAGACCAACGGTCCACGCTCGACCGCGGCACTGCCGCGGAGCGCGTCGATCCGACGGTCGGGCAGGGTCCACCTGGACGCCATCGGCAGGTCCAGCCGGATCTCGTCACCGGTCCGCCATGCGCCCTCGACGACCGCGTACCCGGGCTCCACCTCGCGAGAGACCCGCGCGTCCCCGCCGGGCCCGGTCGCGGTCGCGGACTCGCCGGGTGCCCTGTGGGTGATCGTCGCGCCGGTCGCCCACGGCGGCACCCGAAGCGAGATCCGCCCGTCACCGCCCTCCACCACGCGGACCGTCACCTCGCCCGACCACGGATAGCGCGTCTCGACATCGAGGACGAGCCCGCCGTGGCGGATCTCGCCCGTCCCGTAATGGTGGATCTGGACCCCCGCCGCGTCGGACGTCGCGACGTACGCGGGCAGCGACGCCAGCGTGCGGGCGATGTTGTTCGGGCAGCACGACACGGAGAACCACGGCGAGCGCAGCCCTCCGCTGGACCCGAGGTTGACCCCCTCGGGCGGTGCGGCGGGCACCCTGACCTGCAGCGGGTTGGAATAGAAGAACGAGCGGCCGTCGAGCGCGGGGGACGTGGCCAGCACGTTGTACATGGTCCGTTCCGCCAGGTCGGCATAGCGGACGTCACCGGTGGCCAGCAGCAGCCGGTGCGCGAGCATGATCGAGCCGATGCCCGCGCAGGTCTCGGCGTAGGCCCGGTCCGGCGGCAGCTCGTAGTCGTCGCCGAACGCCTCGTCGGAGTGGCGCGACCCCAGCCCTCCGGTCAGGTGGACGCGCCTGGCGATGGTGCGCTCCCACTGGGCCTCGATCGCCTTGAGCAGCTCGGTGTCCCCGGTCTCCACCGCGACGTCTACCGCTCCCGAAGCGAGGTAGACGGCGCGCACGGCATGGCCGCGGAACACCTCCGCCCGGCGCACCGGCAGGTCGTCCTGGAAGTACGCGCGACCGAACGTGATGTCGCCGAGCGCGGGCAGGCCGCGGCGCTCGACGAACCGCTGGGCCATCTCCAGGTAGCGTTCCGTGCCCGTCGCCCGGTACAGCTCGACCAGGGCCATCTCCACCACCGGATGCCCGCAGGTCTCGGTGGTGTCCATGAAACGGCCGCAGATGTGGTCGGCCGCCCGCCGGACCACATCGGTCAGCCGGTCCTCGCCGTGCATCCGCAGCCGGGCGACCCCGGCCTGGATCAGGTGGCCGTAGCAGTACAGCTCGTGCCCCCACTCGAAGTCGGTGTACCGGTCTCCGCTCCACCGGGTGTTGAGGTATCCGTCCTCCTCCTGGGCGGCGGCGACGGTGTCGGCCAGCTCCGCCAACCCCGGATGGTCCGCCCAGGCCATCGCCTCCAGCATCTTGTAGATCTCCGAGTCGCTGAACTCCCGCCCCCGCCGGGGGCGCTCGCCCCGGAAGTTGCCGATCCAGCCTTCCTTCTCCATCCACTCCTGGCAGTGGGCGATGATGACCTCGCGGTTGAGCGTCGCACGGTCGCCCCAGAACCCGGGCGCGAGCCGTACGGCGTCGAGTCCGAGGGGGGACAGCACACCCGACGAGGGCAGGACGGGACTAGCCACGCAGAGCTCCAGACATGAATCCGCGCACATAGTGGCGCTGCAGGACGACGAAGAGGATCAGGCAGGGCACGGCCATGACCATGACGCCGGCCTGCAACATGCCGTAGTCGATGGCGCCGAACGTGCGCTGGGTCATGCTGACCACGGCCACCGGGAGCGTGAAGCTGGCGCCGTCGTTGAGCAGGATGAGCGGCGCGAAGAAGTCGTTCCACGACGCGAGGAACGCGAAGAGCCCCACGGTGATCAGGGCCGGCCGCACCGCGCGGAGCAGGATGCGGGAGAAGGCCCGGAAAGTGCCGCAGCCGTCAACGAGCGCGGCCTCCTCCAGCTCCTTCGGGATCGCCTCGAAGGCGTTGCGCATCATGAACAACGCGAACGGGAGCTGGAACATCACGAAGACCAGCGCCAGCCCGACCAGCGAATTCTGCAGGCCGATGTAGCCGAGCAGCACGTAGAGAGGGATCAGGATGGTCGCGTACGGCACCATCAGGATCGCCAGCGTGGTCAGGAACAGCAGATTCTTGCCCGGGAAGTCGAACCGGGCGAAGGCGTAGCCGCCGAGGGCGGAGACCGCGAGCGTCCCGGCGACGGTCATCACCGAGACGAGCACGCTGTTGGTCAGGTAGACGCCGACGCCCTCGCCGAAGCGGGCCATCTCGACGTAGTTGCCCGGGTCCTCCAGGGACGACCAGCCGCTCCACACCAGGGGGAACAGGAACAGCACGGCCAGGGCCGACATCGTGGTGTAGTACCTCATTTCGATCTCCTCAGCACCCGCATCTGCAGGACGTTGAGCACGACCAGGGCGATCAGCAGCACGACCGACAGCGCCGCCGCGCCGCCGAGGTCGAAGCGGAAGAACGCGTCCCGGTAGACGACCATCACCATCGAGACGGTGCTGTTGTCCGGCCCGCCGTTGGTGAAGATGAAGAACTGGTCGAAGGCGAGCAGCGAGCCGGTGACGCTGAGGATGAGCATGAGCGCGAGCGTCGGACGCAGCAGCGGCAGCGTGATCTTGGTGAAGACCTGCCACCGGGTGGCGCCGTCCGTCCTGGCCGCCTCGTACACCGCGATCGGGATGGACTGCAGGCCGGTGAGCAGGATGAGCATGTTGAACCCGGCGAACCGCCACAGCACCAGCGCGATCGTGGAGAACAGCGCCATGTTCGGCGTGCCGATCCACTTGACCGGCTCGCCGGTGATCCCCAGGGCGCGCAGCATCGGGTCGATCGGGCCGAAGTCGTTGTTCAGCATGCCGTAGAAGAGCAGCGCGGCGGCGGCGAAGCCCACCGCGCCGGGCAGGAAGAACGCGGTGCGGAAGAACCCGACGCCGGGCCTGCGCTCCTGCACGAGCAGCGCCAGGCCGAGAGCGAGGGCCGACAGCAGGATCGTGGTGATGACGGTGTACTTCAGCGTGAAGGTCACCGCGTCGAGGAACAGCGGATTGTCGGAGATCTTGGTGTAGTTGTCCGGCGCGTTGAACCGCGGCTCCCCCAGCAGCGGCCACCGGTTCAGCGACATCCAGACGACCAGCGCCAGCGGTGCCACGAACAGCACGCAGACGATCAGCGCGGTCGGCGCCGCGTAGAGCCAGCCCTGTGCCCGGCGGGTGCGCCACCAGGAAGGCGGCGCGCCGGCGCCGCGCACCGCCTTCCCTTCGGGACGAGTGAGCGTCATCGTCATTGCTGCAGCGACTTGGTGATCTCGGTGTTGAGCAGGGAGACCTTTCCGGTGTCACCGAACACCGCCTCGCGGGCCAGGCGCAGCCACGGCCCCTGCGGATCGTTGAACGTCTGGCCGAACCGCAGCGCGTACGGCGTCTGGCCCTTGCCCACCAGCGAGTTGATCAACACCACTCGGGGGTCCTCCGCCGAGTACTTGTTGTCGGCCAGGTCGGTGCGCGCGAGCACGTCCTTGTTCTTGGCCATGACCTCCACCTGGGCCTCGTCGGAGACCGTCCAGGACAGGAACTCCCACGCCGCGTCAGCGTGCTCGGTGGTCGAGGAGATGCCGACCGAGTCACCGCCCACGAACGTGGACTCGCCGCCGTCGGGCCCGGCGATCGGCGCGACGCCGATCTTCATGTCCGCCGGCATGGAGCCGAGCGTGGTGGACGGCATCGGCATGACGCCGATCTCCCCCTTGGGGAAGAAGCCGGTCCAGGTCGGGCCCTGCTCCTCCTTGGCGGTCGGGCCGGTGGCGCCCTTCTCGTACAGCCCGCGGTAGATGGAGAAGACGTCGGTCATCGGCGACCGGTCGTTCAGCGACTCCGTCCCGTCCGCGTTCATGACCTGCCCACCCGCCGCCCAGACCGACGGCCAGAAGGTGAAGACATAGCAGCCGCCGCAGTTTCCGCCGAAGAACGTGCCGTGGACCTTGCCGTCCTTGCCGAGCTTCTCCTGGACCGTGGTGGCCTGCTGGGCGAACTCCTTCAGCGTCGTCGGGCCCTTCTCCGGGTCCAGCCCCGCCTTCTTGTACAGGTCCTTGTTCCAGAACCAGACCGACAGGTCGAGGGTGTGCGGGAGGGTGTAGGACTTGCCGTCCAGCGTGCCCAGCTTCATGTGCGAGGGCGCCAGCTTGTCCTTGTACGGCAGGGCGTTCACGCGGTCGGTGATGTCCAGGAACAGGCCCTGCGACGTGTAGTTGGGCACGAAGATCACGTCGGCCGCGAACACATCGGGCAGCTGCTTGGCTCCCGCCGCCGCCGCGATGCGCGGCTGGTAGTTGTCCGTCGGGATGACGGTCAGCTTCACCTGGTTCTTGTGGCTCTTGTTGTAGGCCTCCACCAGCCGCTCGCTCTGCGCCTGTGTGGCCGCGCGGGTCCACATGCTGATCGTGACACCCGCGTCCCCACCGGCTCCCGTCGGCTCGTTCCCCTTGCCGCCGCTGTCGCCGCCACCGCAGGCGGACATGCTTGTTAGCGCTAACACGCCGAGCAGAGCCGCCCAGCCTCTACGGCGTACGGACGAACCTGGATTCATGACGCTCCCCTTCCGGCGTTCCCCCGCGGCGCACGCTGAATAAAAGGTTTTCGGAAACATAAAAGAAACCTCTAGGACTGTCAATGACTTATGCTTGGGACCAGCTGATCAGTCGAGCGAGAAGGATTTCGATACATGGCGGGTAGGCGTTCGCGCGCGGTGACCATCGGCGACGTGGCCTCCCTGGCCGGAGTGTCGATCGCGACCGCGTCCAAGGCGCTCAACGGCAAGGACGACGTACGAGCCGAGACGCGGAGCCGGGTGCTCGCCGCGGCCAAGGAGCTGTCCTTCCAGCCGAACGCGCTGGCCAGGGGGCTGCTGTCCGGTCAGACCCGCACGGTGGGACTGCTGACCAGTGACAGCGTGGGCAGGTTCGGCATTCCCGTGCTGCTGGGAGCCGAGGGCGCGTTCGGCGCCGGCGAGATGGCGGTGATGCTCTGCGACGCCCGGGGCGACGCCATCCGCGAGCAGCACTACCTCAGGACCCTGCTGTCCCGGCGGGTGGACGGTCTCATAGTGGTGGGCGAGAGCACCGATCCCCGCCCGTCGATCAGCCGCGACCTGCCGATCCCGGTCGTGTACGCGTACGCGGCGTCCGACAGCCCGGACGACGTGTCGTTCGTGCCCGACGACGTGGACGGCGCCGGGCTCGCCACCCGTCACCTGCTCGCGATGGGGCGCCGCAGGATCGCGCACATCACCGGACCGACGGACTACAAGGCCGCGCGGGACAGGGCGGAGGGCCTGCGGCTCGCGCTGGCGGACGCCGGCCTCCCACAGGTGGGCGAGACGCTGTCAGGCGCCTGGTCGCAGCGGTGGGGACGGCACGCCGCCGAGATGCTGCTGATGAGCGAACCGGAGGTCGACGCGGTGTTCTGCGGCAGCGACCAGATCGCGGCCGGGTTCATCGAGGCGGCCAGGGAGCGGGGTCGCCGGGTGCCCGACGACATCGCGGTCGTGGGCTACGACAACTGGGAGGTGCTCTCCACCGAGACGCGCCCGGCGCTGACGACGGTCGACATGAACCTGGAGACGCTGGGCCGTACGGCCGCGCAGCATCTGTTCGCCGCCATCGACGGTAAGGCCACACCCGGCGTTCACCGCATGCCCTGCCGCCTCGTCATCCGGGACTCCACGGCGCCGCGGAGTTCCTTCTGAGCCGAGCGGCGCCGGGGGCCGAGCCGATCACCGTCGAAAACCGTTTCCTCCGGATGGGATCGCTCCATTCGATCAATCATCGGCGCGTTTCCGCAGCGTACAGGGGGAATTCGAGGAAGGGTGAGCAGGCCTCCCACTCGCGATCATCCATGGCCTCTCTGTATTGCGTTTCTCTCCGAAAACCTTTTATATGAGTTTCAACACTCCTCGGACCCGCGAAGGAGGAGATCATGAGAGGTTGATCAGGCCGGCACCTGGACGCGGTGCCGTACGAGCGTTCCCGCAGACCAGCGCATGAGCGGGCGCGACCGGCCCCCTTGGGGCCGCCGCCGTCTCCGCCGAATCCCCAGCCGTCGCTCCGCGCGGCGAATGTTAACGCTAACACAAGCAATCGCTAGGTTCTACGTAGGAGCCCCCCATGAGACGACGATGGGTGACCACCCTCGCCGCAGCCCTCCTGCTCGTCCTCGCCACCACCGGCCCGGCGTCCGCCGCCGCGCCGATCACCACCGCGATCTACACCGCCGACCCGGCCGCACTGGTCGTCGGCGACACCCTCTACCTCTACACCGGCCATGACGAGGCGCCCGCCGGTGGCACCAACTTCGTCATGCGCGACTGGCACGTGTTCACGTCGACCGACGCGACGACCTTCACCGACCAGGGCGCCAAGCTCTCCCTGTCGGCCTTCCCCTGGGCGGGCGCGGACGCCTGGGCGGGCGAGGTCGAACCGCACAACGGCAAGTACTACTGGTACGTCCCGGTCAACGGCAACGGCGCGGGCTGGATGGACATCGGCGTCGCGGTCGGCGACACACCGCTCGGCCCGTTCACCGACGCCAAGGGCGGGCCGCTGATCAGCGACAGCACCCCGGGCTCCTCGCCGCTCAACATCGACCCGACCGTCTTCACCGACGACGACGGCCAGGTCTACATGTACTGGGGCTCCTACTACGGCCTGCGCGCCGCCAAGCTCAACTCCGACATGATCTCGATCAACGGATCGGTGATCACCCCGAGCGGCGTGACGAACTTCTGGGAGGCGCCCTGGATGTTCAAGCGCAACGGCACCTACTACCTGGCCTACGCGGCCAACGACTCAGGCTGCGCGGCCTCGGGTTACGCCTGCGTCCGCTATGCCACCGCGAGCAACCCCCTCGGCCCGTGGACCCAGCGTGGCGTCGTGCTCGACCAGGTCAGCTCGACCACCAACCACCCCGCGATCATCGAGTTCAACGGGCAGTGGTACATGGTCTACCACAACGCGGGAGCCCCGGGCGGCGGCAACTTCCGGCGCTCCGTGACGCTGGACAAGCTCTACTGGAACGCCGACGGCACCATGCAGAAGGTCGTACAGACCACCGGTTCGGGGGGCGGTCAGCCTCCGGCGGGCACCAACCTGGCGTCGAGCGCCACGGCCTCGACCTCCTTCGTCTCCTCGTGGGAGACCCTCGGCGCGATCAAGGACGGGTTCGTCCCGACGAGTTCGGCCGACCACTCCCACGGCGCCTACGGCAACTGGAACCACCAGGGCACGGAGTGGATCGAGTACCAGTGGCCGAGCGCGCGGAACATCGACCGGGTGGCCACCTACTGGTTCGACGACGACCTGGGCATCGACCTGCCCGCCTCCTGCCAGGTCCAGTACTGGAACGGCAGCGCCTACGTCAACGTGCCCGGCCAGTCGGCCTGTGGCGTGGCGGGCAACACCTACAACGTCACCACGTTCACCGCGGTCAGCACGACCCGGCTGCGGATGAACATCACCTCGAAGTCCGGGTTCTCGACAGGCGTGCTGGAGTGGATGGCCTTCCAGGCGTAGGAATCCCCGACGTCCAGCGGCGCGGCCCCCGTTCTCACAACCGTCCCGCGCTCCCTCCACCGCCCCCGGGCGGAAGTCTCCACGCTCAAGGAGATTCGATGAGACGAATCCTCACGGCCCTGCTGCTCGTCGCGGGGTTAATCGTCGCCGGTGCTCCGGCGAACGCCACGCAGACCATCGGATTCCCCACGTTCAGCGGCCCGGCGATCCCGGCCCCGCCCGGCTCCTACACGCCCGGAAGCATGATGCAGGCCATCTACGACGCCGAAAGCTCGGGCACCGACTTCTGGATGGACCGGCTGCTCGCCCGCTCCGGCGACGACCCGGCGGGCACCTGGCTCATGTCCCGTGGCCGGGCCCTCTTCATGAAGACCCACAATCCCGCCACGATCGGTTTCGGCGGCCAGGTCGCCTACTGGGAGAGCATCAGCAACACCAACGCGTACGCCGTGGCCATCAGCCCCGGCACCTTCACCGAGCAGGTGGGCTCCCGCTGGCAGGCGCCCAGTCACTGGAAGAGCGTGCACACCAGCGGCTCGATCACGGTGAACCAGACGAAGTTCATCACCAACAACAACGTCGCCGTGACCAACCTGTCGATCACGAACGGTGGTACCGGCTCGACGACGCTGCAGCTGCGGGTGACCTCGCCGTACGCCACGTCCGGCAGCGGCAGCGAGCTCACCGGCCAGGTCAACGCGTACAACAACCTCACCACGATCTACCCGCGGCTCACGGGTGACGGCTTCACCGTCTCCAGCGGCGGTCTCAACAGGTCCGTCACGATCGCCGCGGGGGCGACCGTCACGGCCAAAGTGGTGATGGGCTTCGTCACCAACGAGATCCCCGACTCGCTGACGGAGTACAACGCCTACGCGGGCTACACCAACGCGGTCGCGTTCGCCACACACGTGCGGGCGTACAACCTGTGGTGGGCGCAGAACGTGCCCTACATCGACGTGCCGGAGCCCGCGATCAAGAAGAACATCTACTACCGCTGGTGGCTGATGCGCTTCAACAACCTCGACGCCGACATCCCCGGGCAGACCTTCCAGTTCCCGACCTCGACCGAGGGCGTGCTGGGCTACAACAACGCCATCGCGCTCACCCAGCCCATGCACATCGACGACCTCAAGTATCTGCGCAATCCGATCTACGCGTACGGCGACTGGCTCAGCGTCGGCCAGATCTCCAAGAACGGCCGTTTCCTCGACAATCCAGGCGATCCGGAGAACTGGTCGAACAGCTACACCCAGTACATCGGTGAGGCGGCGTGGAAGAGCTACCAGATCCACGGCGGCCAGCCGGCGATCGCCGCCAACCTGGCGCACTACGCCGAGCAGGACGTCAAGGGCCAGCTCTCCTACTACGACCACGACAACAACAAGCTCATCGAGTACGACTGGGGCGCCCTGACCGGCAATGACGCCGACGCCGTCTCCTTCCACTGGAAGAGCGGCAACATGGACCGCGCCGAGTCGGCCTACCAGTACAGCGGCGCGCTCGCCGCCGCCCAGGCGTACGAGGCGATCGGCAACACCGCCAAGGCCACCGAGCTGCGCACACTCGCGACGCAGATCCAGAACGCCATCGTCGACGTGTTGTGGAACCCCAACCGGCAGCTCTTCGAGCACCGGCTGAAGTCGACGGGCGAGTGGGTGCCCTGGAAGGAGATCAACAACTACTACCCGTTCTCGGTCGGCGCCGTCCCCACCACCGCGACGTACCGGCAGGCCCTGCGCCTGTACGACGACCCGGCCCAGTATCCGATCTTCCCCTTCTACACCGCCAACCAAGTGGACAAGGCGGCCGCGGCCGCGGCGGGCTCGCCGGGGTCGAACAACTTCTCCACCATCAACTCGACCGTGCAGTTCCGGCTCTACTCCTCGGTGCTGCGCAACTACCCCAACGCCTGGATGAGCGCGACCGACTACAAGAAGCTGCTCTACTGGAACGCCTGGGCGCAGTACGTGGGCGGCAACACCCAGTGGCCGGACGCCAACGAGTTCTGGGCCGACTGGAACGGCTCGTCCATCGCCTACCGCTCCTGGATCCACCACAACATCCTGGGCAGCAGCAACTGGACCGTGATCGAGGACGTCGCCGGGCTGCGGCCGCGCAACGACGCGAAGGTGGAGCTGTCGCCGATCAACATCGGGTGGACCCACTTCACCGTCAACAACCTGCGCTACCGCAACGCCGACCTGACCATCGTGTGGGACGACCCGGCCGACGGGATCGTGCGCTACCCCGGCGTGCCGGAGGGCTACTCGATCTACATCAACGGCAACCGGGCCGCCACTGTCGGCTCGCTGGTGCCCTTCACCTGGGACCCGGCCACCGGCGCCGTCACCACGACCGGGACCGTCACGTACAACACCGCCGTGCCGGGGCTGCAGTCCCCCACCCAGGTGGTGCACAGCGGCGCCCGGATGGTGGACCTGCTGGCCAAGGCGGGCGTCGACCTGACCGCGGACCTGACCAACCTCGCCGCGGGGGCGACCGTGTCGGCCTCCTCCACCGCATCCGGCACCAGCGTGGCCGGCGCGGCCGACGGCTTCCCGATCAACGAGCCGTTCTGGGGCGGCACCGGCACCAGCCAGGACTGGTACGAGGTGAACTTCGGCACGTCCCGCACGCTCAATGAGGTGCGCCTCCACTTCAAGGACAGCCGCCCGGCCAGCGCGACGTACCGGGCTCCGTCGGCGTACGACATCCAGTACTACAACGGCGGTTCCTGGGTGAGCGTGCCCAGCCAGGCCAAGACGCCCTCGGCACCACGGGCGAACTACAACGTGGTGCAGTTCCCCGCCGTCAGCGCGCAGCGGGTGCGGGTGCTCGCCACCAACGCCTCCGGGGCCAAGACCGGCCTCACCGAAATCACGATCTACAACCGGGGCGGGGTGCAGCCGCCGAGCAACCTGGCGCAGTCGGCGACACCGTCGGCGTCCTACACCTCCTCCTGGGAGAGCGTCGCCGCGGTCAACGACGGGATCGACCCGCCGTCGTCCAACGACACCGTGAACCCGCGCTGGGGCTGCTGGCCGCAGACGGGCGAGCAGTGGGTGGACCTGACCTGGTCCTCGGCGCGGACCCTGAACAAGGCCGAGGTGTACTTCTTCGACGACGACCAGGGCATCGACATGCCCGCGTCGTGGAAGTTGCAGTACTGGAACGGCAGTGCCTACGTCGACATGCCCGGGGCGAGCTCGTACACGTTGACGAAGAACCAGTACAACACGGTGACCTTCACCGCCACGAGCACCACCCGGCTGCGGGTGCTGCTCACCGGTAACGGCTCCTCCTCCGTCGGGCTCCTGGAGGTCAAGGCGTACGGACCCTGACCTTCCGATCACGCGATGACCGATCGCCGGAGGGGGCGTGTCCTGATGGGCACGCCCCCTCAGCGTTTCCGGAACCGCGGCCCCTCACCCGCCAGAAGCTGTCAGCGGAAGGCGGCGTGGCCGGTGAGCGCCTGGCCGATCATGAGGGTGTGCATCTCCGGAGTGCCCTCGTAGGTCAGGACGGACTCCAGGTTGTTCATGTGCCGGATCACGGGGTATTCCAGGGAGATCCCGTTCGCTCCGAGGATGGTGCGTGCGGTGCGGCAGATCTCCAGCGCCTTGTTAACGTTGTTGAGCTTGCCGAGGCTGACCTGCTCGGGGCGCAACCCGACGCTGTCCTTGCGCCGCCCGAGGTGCAGCGCGAGCAGGGTGCCGTTGGTGAGCTCCACGCACATGTCGGCGAGCTTGGCCTGGGTCAGCTGGAAGCCGCCGATCGGCCTGCCGAACTGGCTGCGCTGCGTGGAGTACTCCAACGCCGCCTGGAACGCGCTGCGCGCCGCGCCCATCGCACCCCAGAGGATGCCGTAGCGCGCCTCGTTCAGGCAGGACAGCGGCCCCTTGAGCCCGCGGACCTCGGGGAACACCGCGTCATGCGGGAGACGGACGCCGTCAAGGACGAGCTCGCTGGTGACCGACGCGCGCAGCGACAGCTTGTGCTTGATCAGCGGCGCCGAGAAGCCCGGCGTGCCGGTCGGGACGACGAACCCGCGCACACCCTCGTCCGTCTGGGCCCACACGACGGCGACGTCGGCGACGGACCCGTTGGTGATCCACATCTTCGCGCCGTCGAGGATCCAGTCGGCGCGGTCGCCGGTGCCGTCGCGGCGCGCGCGGGTGCGCATGCTCCCCGGGTCCGAGCCGTGGTCGGGCTCGGTCAGCCCGAAGCAGCCGATCGCCTCCCCCGCCGCCATCCGCGGCAGCCACTCCCGCTTCTGCTCCTCGGAGCCGTGCCGCCAGATCGCGAACATCGCCAGCGACCCCTGGACGGAGACCAGGGAACGGAGGCCGGAGTCGCTGGCCTCCAGTTCGAGGCAGGCCAGCCCGTACGCGACGGCGCTCATGCCGGCGCAGCCGTACCCGTCCAGGTGCATCCCGAGGACGCCGAGGGTGCCCAGCTCCTTCGTCAGCTCGCGGATCCCCGGCAGGTCCCCGGACTCGAACCACTCGGCGACGTACGGGTCGACCAGCGCGGCGCACACCTCGCGTACGGCGCCGCGAACGTCCTTCTCGTCATCGCTGAGCAGGTCGTCGATGCCGGCGAGGTCCATCGGGTCGAGCGTGGGGCGGGGCTTGTGGTGGGCGCTGGTCATGATGAAACCTGTCCTGTGCTGGTGGGGTCGAGGTCGGACAACGAGGCGGAGCCGGAGGCGAGCCAGGCCCGGATGCCGCTCCCGTGGGCTCCGAGAGGCGGCGGCGGTCCGGCGGGACGCACCAGGTCCGCCGAGTACGTCACCGCGTGGCGCACCTGCGGGGCGTGATCGGGGCCGGGTGAGACGGTCGGGCCGAGCCCGAGCCGCTCGGCCAGGGCGAATCCCTCGGCGATGTCGCCGACCCGGCCCGCGGGGACCTGCGCGGCGGTCAGCCGGGCCTCCCAGTCCGCGGCGTCCGCGGCGGCCAGACGCGCTTCGAGCGCGGCGACGAGCGCGTCCCGATGGCCGACCCGGGCGGTGTTCGTGGCGAAGCGCTCGTCGCGGGCGAGCCCGGGGTCGCCGAGGACCGTCGCCAGCCGGGCGAACTGGCCGTCGTTTCCACACGCCACCGCGAGCAGCCCGTCCCGGCACCGCAGCGTCTCGTACGGAGCGATGGACGGGTGCCGGTTGCCCATGCGGCCGGGGGCGCGGCCGGTCTCCAGGAAGCCCTGCGCCTGGTTGACCAGCGAGCCGAGCAGGCTGGACAGCAGGTTCACCTCGACCCGGCAGCCGGCGCCGGTCCGCGCGCGGGCGGACAGCGCGGCGAGGACGCCGATGGTCGCGTCCTTGCCGGTCAGCACGTCCACCAGGGCGACTCCCGCCTTGGTGGGCTCACCGCCGGCGTCGCCGGTGATCGACATCAGCCCGCCCAGCGCCTGGACGATGAAGTCGTAGCCCAGCCGGTCCGCGCCCGCGCCCGCGCCGAAGCCGGTGATCGAGCAGTAGACGACGCCCGGGTTGCCCGCCGCGACGTCCTCGTACCCGAGGCCCTTCCTGTCCAGGGCGCCCGGCTTGAAGTTCTCGATGACCACGTCGGCGCGGCGGGCCAGCTCCCTGGCCAGGGCGAGGTCCGCCTCGTCGGCCAGATCGAGGGCCACGCTCAGCTTGGAACGGTTGACGCTCTCGAAGTAGGTCGAGGACGTCTCCGACCACGGCGGGCCCCAGGAGCGGGTGTCGTCACCGGCGCCGGGCCGCTCCACCTTGACCACCGTCGCGCCGAGGTCGGCCAGGGTCATCGTGCACAGCGGCCCGGCCAGCACGCGGCTGAAGTCGGCCACCAGGACGCCGTCGAGCGGCCGGGTCATGATCGTTCCTCCGATCCGGTACGGACGCCCGCGCGGGCCGCGGCGCCGACGAAGCCGCGGAAGAGGCGGTCCCGGTCGGCCGGCGGCCCGTCGGGGTCCTCGGGGTGCCACTGGACGCCCACGACCCAGTGCCGGGTGTGCTCGACCGCCTCGACCAGCCCGTCCTGGGCGCGGGCGGCGACGCGCAGGCCGTCGCCGAGCCGGTCCACCGCCTGGTGGTGGCCCGACCGCACCACCAGGTCGCGGCCGCCGGTGAGCTCCATGAGCCGGGTCCCCTCGATGACGCTCACACGCTCGTCGAGGAACATGGGCTCCCCGGGTCCCCCGCGGTGCAGCCGGTAGTCCTCGATGTCGGGCAGGATCGTCCCGCCGAAGGCGACGTTGATCAGCTGCGAGCCCCGGCAGATCCCCAGCACCGGCCGGCTTGCCGCGACGGCGGCGTGGACGGCCGCGACGCTGTCCCGGTCGGCGCGGGCGTCGACTCCGTAGGAGTTCGGGGCCGTGACGCCGGGACAGCCGTACATCGCGCCGTCGATGTCGCCCCCGCCGAGCAGCAGGACGCCGTCGGCCTCCGCCGCCCGCTCGGGAGACGAGGACGGTTCGGAGGTGTCGAACAGCTCGTACGTCGCGCCGGCCTCGACGAGGGTGCGCAACGCCGTACGGGTGAACCGGCGGACCAGGTCCGCGACCGGGTCCGTAAGGTCGGGAAAGTTGAGCGAGACCAGGACGGCGATGTGGGCGCCGGGCCGCGCGGGCGGGGGCAGGCCGGGGTCGACCTCGCTCCTCCGCACCACCGGAGCAGCCTCGGCATCCGTGATCGTGGTCATGCTGCGGCGTCCTTCCGGTTGCGTGCTCGGTCGATGAGGTCGGCGAACAGGGCGGCGTCCTGCGCGGAGGTCGCGAACAGGTCCTCCGGGTGCCACTGCACGGCGAGCACGTCCGCCGTGGTGTGCTCCAGGGCCTCGACGCATCCGTCGGCCGACCGGGCGGTGACGCGCAGCCCGCGCCCGAGCCGGTCGACGGCCTGGTGGTGGTAGGAGGAGACGGGGAACACGTCGGCGCCGACGACTCCCCGCAGCCGCGACCCGGGCGCCGCCGTGACCTCGTGCAGGGCGTCCCGGTGCGGTATGGCCCCTTCGTCGAGATGCTGGGTCAGGGTGCCGCCGCAGGCGACGTTGAGCACCTGGAGCCCGCGGCAGACGGCGAGCGTGGGGATGCCCTGCGCGATCACCGCCGCCGCGGCGGCCAGATCGAGGTCGTCCTGCAGCTCGTCGGGCTGCTCGGTCTCCGGCCCGCGGGCCTGGCCGTAGCGTTCCGGGCCGAGGTCGCCGCCTCCGGGAAGGACGACCCCGTCGAAGCGGCGGAGCCTCCCGGCGAGCTCGGCGGGCGCGTGCCGTACGGTCCCGTGCAGCACGAGAGGCTCCCCGCCCGCGGAGAAGACCGCCTCGCACATCGCCTCGGCGGCGACGGTCCCGGTGAAGCGCAGGCCGGAGACCGTCGTGGCCCGGCGACCGATGACGGCGACGAGGGGACGCATGATCAGACCACGCCTCCCGCGGCGAACGGGTATTCCAGGTCGGGCAGCCACTCCGCCCACACCGCGGCCAGGCGGCCGTCGCCGATGACCGCGCCCAGCGCCCGGTCAAGGGAGGCCAGCGTCTCGGGCCGGCTCTTGGAGACGGCGATGCCCCAGCGGTTCCCCGTGCGTACGGTGAAGGCCAGCTCGAAGTCGGGGTGCCGCCCCAGCGGAACGAACACCACGTCGTCGTCGACGACGCCGTCCACCTCGCCGGACCTGAGCGCGGCCAGCATGTCGCCGAAGACGTCGTCGGAGTCGCCGAACTCGACGGGAACGGCTCCCTCGAAGGTCTTCAGGAGCGCCATGTTCGTGCTGCCGGAGATCGCGGCCACGCGGCGGCCGCGCAGGTCCTCGGGCGAGGAGATCGGATCGCCGCGGCGGACCAGCACGGACTCGTGGAAGACGGCGTACGGGCGGGTGAAGTCGGCCTGCTCCAGGCGGGAGGGGATGATCCCCTGGCCGCACAGGACGCCGTCGGCGTCTCCCCGCCGGACGGCGGGGATCATGTCGTTCCAGGGCAGGTAGACCCACTCCAGCGTGCGGCCGAGTTCCGCCGCGAGGAGCTCGCCGACCGCGGGCTCGTATCCCCGGCGTCCGTGGACCGGATCGTCCAGGAGGAACAGCGGCGGCGCGTCGGAGTCGATGCAGGCCAGCCGCAGGGTCTCGTGTCGCTCGCTCACGGCGCGTCCTCCGAGTACATCGTGTGCTCCCAGTCGGTGACGACACCGCAGAACCGGGCCCACTCGTCGGTCTTGAACCGGCTGTAGAGCTCGACGAGCTCGGAGCCGAGGGCCTCCTTGACGACCTGGTCGGCCTCGAACGCGTCGAGGGCCTCCCCGAGGGTCAGCGGAAGCCTGGCGAATCCCGTCTCGCCGGTGTAGCTGGAACCGCTCTGGGCGGGCCCCGGGTCGATCCGGTTGGCGATGCCGTCGTCGATCGCCGCCAGCAACGCGGCGTGCGAGAGGTACGGGTTGACCATGGCGTCGGGGAGCTTGAACTCGAGGCGGCCGTTGGCGGACAGGCGGACCGTGCAGGTCTTGTTGTCCATGCCCCAGTTGATCTGCGAAGGGGCGAACTGCCCGGAGTCCCAGTAACGCTTGTACGAGTTGACGGTGGAGCCCATGATCGCCATGGAACCGGCGGCGTGCGTCAGGATGCCGCCCAGGGCGTGCCTGCCGATCTCGGTCAGGTGCAGCTCCGTGACGCCGGGGTCGGCCAGGACGTTCTGGTCGCCGCGCCAGAGGCTGAGGTTGTGGTGGCAGCCGTTGCCCATCATCCCGGTCGCGGGCTTGGGCATGAAGCTCGCCTTTACGCCGAGCTCGCGGGCCACCTGGCGGCAGATCTGCCGGTAGACGACGAGCCGGTCGGCCGTCAGGTCCGCGTGGTCGAACATCCAGTTGAGTTCGAGCTGTCCCGGGTCCTCGTAGTCACCCTCGATCATGTCCAGGCCCAGCGCCTGCGCGTACGCGATGACCTTCTGGTAGATGGGGCGGTACCGCTCCAGGTGGTCCACGTGGTACGCCGGGCTGGACCCCGGGCGGAACCGCGCGTCGAGGCCGGGGCCGGTCCAGGTCATCTCCGGCTCGCATCCGGAGCGCAGCTCCAGACCGGTCCGCTCGGTGAAGTCGGCGTGCAGGCGGATGAGGTTCCCGCGCACGTCCGTGGCGAGCGGCTGCCCTCCGACGCCGGGCCGGTGGTCCGGCTCGTACAGCCGGCAGAAGAAGCGGCCGATCGACGTGTCCCACGGAAGGACCGCGAACGTGTCGAGGTCGGGGAGCGCGGTGAACTCCGCGGCCTCGGCGCCGCCTCCGAGGAGGTTGCCGGCTCGGTCGGCCTGGAGGTTCGCGACGGCCGTGCGGTGGAGTTGCACCCCCTTCTCCGCGTTGCGGGCCAGGTGCCTGGCGGGGACGACCTTGCCGACGACGCGGCCGGTGATCGTGACCGCCTGGTAGTAGAGGTACTCGACGCCGGACTCGGCGATCAGGCCGCGGATCTCGTCCAGGGCACCGGTGGCCGTGTTGCGCTGCCGGTGCAGGTCCAGTGCGGTGGGAGTGGTGATGTCCGTCATGGATGCCTCGAGGTTCGTGGGTCAGGCGGCGGAGGCGAGCACGGTGAACGCCTCGCGCAGCTCGCGTTGACGGGCGGGGGACAGGTTGATCGCGACGGTGCCCACGTGGGCCGACCGCCGGTGGAACGTGGCGAGGAGCCCGGCTCGCACGTCGTCGAGGTCGCCCTCGTGGACGCGTACCTCGTCGGCCAGGCCGGGCGAGCCGTAACTCTGGAAGCGGAGGTCGAGCTGGTCGCTCCAGAACGACGGGATGGGTGTGAACGGTGCCGGGTCCGGCTCCGTCCCGGCCAGCAGGGCGGTCAGGGTCGCCGCCGCGCGCCTGGCCGTGTCCGTCGGGATCGACCAGTGCTCGACGCGGCGGGGCACGTCGTCGAAGAGGGGGTTGGGGAAGCGCGCGACGTCGCCGACGGCGACGGCGACGTCCGCGCCCACGACGGCCAGGCGGTTGTCGCACAGGACGCCGTCGGACAGGTCGAGTCCCGGGTGGCCGTCCAGCCACTCGACGTTGGGCGTGGAGCCGACGGCCTCGATGACGAGATCGGCGTCGAGGACGCGGCCGTCGTCGAGCTCGACACCGCTCACCGCCGCGTCGCCGAGGTAGGCGGCGGGCGCGTGGCCGATGACGAACGTCATCCCGGCGCGCTCGTGGTGCCGCTGGACCGCCTGGCCGAGTCGCTCGCCGAGCACGCGGTTCATCGGCGCGCCGGCGGGTTCGACGACGGTCACCCGGCATCCCTTGCCCAGCGCGGTCGCGGCGACCTCGCAGCCGATGAATCCGGCTCCGATCACCACGACGCGGGCACCGGGCAGGAGCGCGACGCGCAGGCTGACGCAGTCGTCCAGCGTACGGAGGACGAACCGGCCGGCCGCGGGACCGGGCAGGGGCAGCCGCCGCGGCCGCAGCCCGGTCGCCACCACCAGCGCGTCGAAGGTCTCCCGCGACCCGTCCCCGAGCCGGAGCACTCCCCCGGCCAGGTCGGATCCGACCACCCTCCGGCCGAGCCGGAAGTCGACGTCGCCGACCGCGGCGCGGCGCCGGAACGCCACCATGCCGTGCAGCCGGTGGGGGTCTGCGTCCCCCGGGGCGGACAGCACCTCCTTGGACAGCGGCGGCCGGTTGTAGGGCGGATACGGTTCCTCGCCGAAGACCGTGACAGGTCCGACGAATCCGGCCGACCGCAGTTGCTCGGCCGCGCGCAGACCCGCCAGGGAGGCGCCGACCACGGCGACGCGGGCGGACATGTCAGTCCTCGATGAGGATGGCCTGGACGGGGCAGACGTCCGCGGCCTCCTCTACTTCGAAGCGGTAGGACTCGTCGGGGTCGCCCTCGTAGACGAGCCTGCCCTCGTCGTCCATCTGGAAGACGGCGGGGGCGGCGATGGCGCACTGGCCATGATCCTGGCACGTGGCCAGGTCGACGATGATCCGCATGGTGTGCTCCTTGGGACGTGGACGGTTCAGGGTGCCGGGGTGAAGGCGATGGGGAGGCGGATCGGGCCGGTGTTGCCGGAGTCCGGCAACCACTCGTCCCGCCCGTCGATGTGGGGGTCGCGCATCCGGCGGGCCAGGAGCGGCAGTGCCTCGCTCATGTCGCTGCGCGCGACGAAGTGGCCGAGGCAGTGGTGGGCTCCGCCGCCGAATCCGACGTGCGGCTTGCGCTCGGCGGTGATGTCGAAGGCGCTCTCGCCGAAGGCCCGGGGGTCGGTGCCGGCCGACTCGCTGAAGAGGTGCACGGTGGTACCGGCCTCGATGTCGAGGCCGGCGAAGGTGAAGTCCTCCAGGGCCTCGCGGGTGACCCAGCGAACGGTCGGGTTGACCCGCATGACCTCTTCGACCGCCTTTCCACCGAGTTCGGGGCGCTCGGCGAGCAGCCTCCACTGGTCGGGATGCCGCATGAAGGTCTGCATGGCCAGCCCGAGCTGGTTCCGGGTGGTGTCGTAGCCGCCGAAGATGAGCAGGACCAGCGCGTCCCGCAGCTCGGCGTCGCTGAGCCTGTCGGAGTCGCGGTTGGCCTTGACCAGCGCGGAGACGAAGTCGTCACGCTCAGCCCCGCGCCGGTCGGCGATGAGCGCGTCGGCGTACGCGTAGAGGCTCCGCAGGGCTTCCTCGATCTTGGGCAGGTCCTGGCGCAGGGTGATCCCCATCGCCAGGCCGATGGTCGCGGACTCCCGCGCGATGATCGGCCATTCGTGCTCCGGCAGGCCGAGCATGATCGCGATGACCCGGGCCGCGTACGGCTCGGCGAACTCCGCGACGAACTCGCAACGGCCGGGCTCGGCGAACCCGTCGATGAGCTCCGTGGCCAGCGCCTGGAACCTGGGGACCAGGCCGCCGATCAGCTTGGACGAGAACGCCGGGTTCATCAGGCGGCGCAGGCGGTGGTGCTCCTCGCCCTCCTTGTTCAGCACCCAGCTCGCGAACCAGTCGGCGAACGGCCCCTCGGTGACGCCGTTGTGCGCCGGCCAGGCCGCGCTGCCCTGGCGGAGCTTGGGGTGCTTGAGCAACCGGCTGACCTCGTCGTAGCGCAGGATCGCGATCCCGTAGTTGGTCCGGGCGTACCAGCTGCGCTCCCGCGCCTCGTGGACGAGGTCCGACGTGATCGAGAAGCTCGGATCGGCGATGTCCAGCCGTGGGGCGGCATCAGGCGGTGTGACCGTCATGGACTCTCCAAACCGTTGGACGAGCAAGGTTGGCCGAAATACTCTAAAACTAGAGTCTTTATGTCAAGAGGTCGCCCACGATCGGGGCGGTAAAGGAGTCCGGGCGCGGCTCGGCCCCGGACGACGTCGGGGGACCTGGAGGGTTACTCGTTCTCGGCGAGCGCCACGACCCAGCCGCTGTCCAGGCCCACCGGGCAGACCTCAACGAACTCCCCCTCATGGGGGCGCGGCATCGACGGCAGCCGGGAGCCGACCACCCAACGCGGGGTGTTGGCCGCGACGACCCGCCGCTCGGCGCTGACCAGCAACGCGTCCCGCCCGGCCGAGCGGAGGGCCCTCAGCAGGGCCGGCTCGACGTCGCTCATGGCCAGGTCGGCGCCGGCGACCCCGAGGAAGATTTCGTCGGACACGGGGACGGTGAGCGTGAGCACGTAGCGGTTGGCGCCCGTGTAGTCGACGTACGGACCGAACACCGCGTGTTCCCCGCGGTCCCTGGCCGCGACGAACCAGTCCATCTGGAGGTAGTCGTACAGGTCGACACTGGTCGGATCGAAGTTCAGCCGCATCCGGGCGACCGCGTCGCCCGTGCGGTGCCACCAGTGGATGTAGCGCTCGACACCGCCGATGACGTCCGGCGCGGCGAGGAAGCCCAGGCCGTCGGCCATCGGCCTCCTGGCCAGCTCCTCCTTGATGAAGGGCTCCAGCATGCCGAGGTGGGCCTCCTTCAGCCGGCGGCCCTCGTCGAGCAGGGCGCGCCGCCGCCGGACCACCTCGGCGCCGAGCTCGTCGAGCGCGTCGAACACCCCTCCGAGCAGCGCCCTGATCCGCTCGGCCACGCGCTCGGCGCCGCCGTTCTCCGGACCGCTCGGCGGTGAAAGGCTTTCAGGAGTCAATCTCGCCCTCCGTTGAACCTCGTTCGGCAAGCAACAGGTGGAGCTCGGTGAGCCTGCGCAGGTTGCGTTGCACATGGCGCTCGGCGAGCAGCCTCGCCTGCTCGCCGTCCTCCTCGGCTATGGCCGTGGCGATGGCGTGGTGGTCGGCGACCACGTCGCCCAGCCGCGGCTCCGTCCCGTACGGCAGCCAGAGCATCCCCGCGGTCTCGGCCTGCAGGTTGATCTCGAGGCGGGTCAGCCGTTCGGACTGGGAGGCGATGGCCACCTCGATGTGGAAGCGGCTGTCGGCGCGGATGCGCGCTCCCAGGCCGCCGGCCGAGGCGAGCTGGTCGACGAGCGTGAGCAGGCGGCGAACGCCCGCTCTCGACGCCCGTTCCGCGGCGAGCTTGGCGGACAGCCCCGACACCGCCAACTGCTCGTCCGCCAGGTCGCGCAGCGCCGAGACGGGGATCGCCTGCAACCGCTCGGCCATCTCCTCGACGGGCGGGTTGGCCGGGTGACGTACGAAGGTGCCTCCGGTCCGGCCCCGGCGGGTCTCGACCAGGCCCTGCCGGCGCAGGATCGCCAGCGCCTCTCTCAGGGTCATGGGCGAGACCCCGAGCTGGTTGGCGAACTCCACCTCCGTGGGGAGCTGCTCGCCGTCGACCAGAAGCCCGAGCTCGATGGCCTTGCCGACCCGGTGGACGACCTCGTCGGCCCGGCCCGCGGTGGTCAGCGGGGAGAGCAGGGCCGCCCGTGGCGCAGACGCGCGCCGCACCCTCTCACTCCCTCCGTCGGCCAGAGATGAACAAGGAATTACCTCGTGACACTTGTGCGATAACAAATGAAATTGTAGTTTTTCCGACCATCCGGCCCCACGAGGCTAGCCGCAATCATACGGACCACCTGCCGGTCCTTTTCCCCGTACCGCCGTCCGGGTCCGCCTATCGCACGCCTTCTCCGCACAGACATCGGAGCCCCCATGAGTACGTCGATCTCACCGGAGCGAAACGACAGCGACGCCGCCCACCTGGCCTCGCTCGGTTACCAATCCGAGTTCAAGCGGGACATGACTCCCTGGGCGAACTTCTCCCTCGGCTTCACCTACCTGTCCCCCGTCGTGGGGGTGTACTCCCTGTTCGCCTACGCCCTGGCGACCGGCGGCCCGCCGATGATCTGGAGCTTCGTCATCGTCGGCGTCGGTCAGTTCCTCGTCGCGCTGATCTTCAGCGAGGTCGTCGCCCAGTACCCCGTCGTCGGCGGCGTCTATCCGTGGGCCCGGCGCCTGTGGGGCCGCCGGTACGCCTGGATGACCGGGTGGGTGTACCTCGTCGCCCTGCTCGTCACGATCGCCTCGGTCGTCTACGGCGCCGGCCCCTACATCGCCACGATGTTCGGCTTCACACCCACCGTGGACACCACGATCATCTGCGCCCTGGCCATCCTGGCCGTTGCCACCATCGTGAACTTCATGGGCACCAAGGTCCTGGCGACCGCCGCCATCATCGGTTTCACCGCGGAGATCATCGGAGCGCTGGCGGTCGGCGGCTGGCTGCTGCTCACCCACCGCAACCACAACCTGAGCGTGCTGTTCGACTCCTTCGGCGCGGGCGGCGGCGGCAGCTACATGTGGGCCTTCGCCGCGGCCGGCCTCATCGGTGTCTACCAGTACTACGGCTTCGAGGCGTGCGGCGACGTGGCCGAGGAGGTGCCCGACCCGGGCCGGCTCATCCCCAAGGCCATGCGCCGCACGATCTACATCGGCGGCGCGGCGGCCACGTTCGTCTGCCTCGCTCTCGTGCTCTCCGTCGCCGACATCCCCGCGGTGATCGCCGGCCAGGACACCGACCCGGTCACCACCCTGCTCGACCAGGCGTTCGGGCCCGTCGCCTCCAAGATGGTCCTGGCCATCGTGCTGATCTCGTTCCTCTCCTGCGCGATGAGCCTGCAGGCCGCCGCGAGCCGACTCGCCTACAGCTACGGCCGCGACGACATGATCTTGGGCAGCCGGTTCCTGAAGAAGTTCTCCCAGAAGCGCCACGTGCCGCCGTACGCGCTGCTCGTCGCGGCCGTCGTGCCCGCCGTGATCGTCATCGGCTCGAAAGCGTCGGAGAACGCCCTGGCCAAGGTGATCAGCTTCGCCGCGCTCGGCATCTACCTCGCCTTCCAGATGGTCGTCCTGGCCGCGCTGCGCGCCCGCCTCAAGGGCTGGCAGCCGAGCGGGAAGTACCGCCTCGGCCGCTGGGGCCTGCCAGTCAACATCGCGGCCCTCGTCTACGGCGTCATCGCGATGGTCAACATGTCCTGGCCCCGCACGCCGGACGCCCCCTGGTACGACAACTACATCGTGCCGCTGTCCGGGGCGGTCGTCATCGCGATCGGCGCCGTGTACATGCTGGTGCACCGGACCTACGGCCGGAGCGACGCGCCCTACGACGACGCCATCCCCAAGAAGACGACCGTCTAGAGCCGCTTGCTCGGATCACGTACGGACCCGGATCACCAGGGCTGCCACGGTCACGGTGCCGAGGTGGACGTAGACGCGCTCGTCGAGCGGGTGGCAACGGCTGGAAGACTCTTCAGCCGATCGACCGCCCGCTCGACCGCCCGCTCGACGACGTGCGCTTCCTGTCGAGGGCCATCGGGCGCATCCGCCGCCAACCGCCCGGTTCGGCGGGCCACAGCCCGCTCGCCTCGGGCGTAGGCGGTTCCCAGGAACCACGCCGTTCCACCGCGCGCTCCCTCTGATCGTGAAAGGACGCCTACTTCACGCTCTACCGCCGCTTCCTGTCGCCGCTGCGTCCCTCGCGCGGCCGCCGTGCCATCACGGTCGCGTTGGATCACGACGGGTGGTCGGAGGGAGACGTCGCCGACCTGTTCGGCTGGTCCCAGGCCAAGGTCCTGCGCATGGCCGACGCACGGCAGTCGCTGGCGGTAGAGCCAGCCGTCCCGGATGTCTCCCGGCTGGCCATCCTGACGAAGCGGTATCGCGTCCGGCGGACGATCCTGCTGTCCTGCCTGGTGGCGACGGTCACCGTCCTGGCGCCGATCCTCGTACGGACCGCCCCGGTGATCACCTCGTTCACCGGGCGGTATTCGCCCCCGATCTCCTACGAGCCCCCGCCCAGAGCGGAGGACCTGCCGCCGCTGCTCGACGACGCCATCCGGTACGCCTACCAGTTGGACGACCCCTTCGACGAGACCGGCGACCAGTACCGGTGGCACGTGGTCACGACGTCAGGGAGACGCTGGGTCCTCCGCGACTCGGGCGGGGCCGCCCGCGATTTCGTGATCAGCCCCGACGGACGGAAGGTCGCCTACTACAGCGACGAACACGAGCACGCGGTGGTCAGGGACGTCGCCACCGGCGACGTGACAGGTCTCCCGGAACGATTCGACAAACTGCTCGCCTGGTCGGGCTTCTCCCTCGACGGCCGCTACCTGGCCGCCTGCGCCCCACATCTGGACGAGGACGCGGTTGTCATCGACCTCCAGCGTGACGACCAGGTCGAGAGCTTTCCGTGCGGCAGGTTCGGCGGCTGGAGCCGGGACGGCGTCGTCTCCTTCAGCGTTGGGAAGACGACCGTGACGAGACTCGACGGCTCCATCGCGCGCACCCTTCCCTACGAGCCTTACGGAGACGGCAGGACGTCCCCCGACGGCCGGACGATCGCCGCGCTCGCGGAGAACGACAAGGTCGACCTGGTCGACTCGGCGACGGGAAAGGTGCGCCGAAGCTTCCCCGTCGAGGGCCTCGACAACGTACGGGCCTGGGCAGGTCCCGATGCGGTGATCGTCAGCTCCACCTGCGGCACATGCCTGCTCGACCTGCGCACCGGAACCTTGAGCCACCTGCAGTGAAGAAGGGACGCGCTGACCGGACGCCGGCCCTCAACGAGCCGGTCCGGGACTCCGGGCCGGCTCTCCGCCGTTCCGGGTGATCCCCGTGATCCGCGTGGTGTAGAGGTCCCAGAAGCGGTCCTCGTCGATGTCGAGCACGGTCGAGCCGCCGGCGTCGGTCTCGGCGTCCGGGACGATCTCCGGGCGGAGGAAGACGGCCGCGGCCACCGCGTCCCAGACGAACATCCGGTGGCCGGGATCCGCCGCGAAGCGGGGCCCCTCGACCGCCGCGAAGAGCCGGGCGACCGGGGAGTCCCCCGCCGCGACCACCCGATCGTAGGTGTCCCGGCCCATGGTGATCCGCTCCGCCACCTCCAGCGGGACGACCAGCCTGCGCCGGAACGGCGCGTCGAACACCACACGCGAGGCCGCCGGGTCGAACCAGCGGTTGAACTCCTCGCTCTCCGCGTCGTCGCCGAGTACGACGATCTGCCGGACCAGGGGCACCATGTCGGGGTGCTCGCGTACGGCGCGGGCCAGGTTGGTCGCCGGGCCGAGCGCGAAGACGGTCACCTCGCCGGGGTGCCGCCTCACCTGGTCGGCGATGAAGTCCGCCGCGCTCCCCCCGGTGGGTTCCGCCTTCGCGTATCCGCCGTACGGCGGGGCGGCCAGGGCGCGGTGGGACCTCGGCCGCGCCCGGTCCAGGGCGCCCCGGTAGCCCTGCCTGGGCGCGGGCGTGCCGGCCTCCCCCGTCACCACCGGGACGTCGGCCCTGCCGATCAGTTCGAGCTGGCGCAGCGCGTAGGCGGTGCCCTCCTCCGGCCAGGTGTTGCCGCCGACCGTGGTGACGCCGAGCACCTCGACGTCCGCAGTCGCGGCGAGCAGGAGCAGTGCCTGGGCGTCGTCGTTGAGCTCGCCCATGTCGGCGTCGATGATGATCTTCCCGGTGCCGGGCGGCGCGTCGAGCGGCGTGCCGGCCGAGCACGATGTCACCGCGCACATCACGGACAGCGCGGACAGGACAATTAGCGGGATCAGCCTTCTTCGCATCATGTCCCGCTTGTCGGTAAAAATGCCGCACCTGGTTCGTGAACCGCCGGGGACCCGGGATGCGACAAAGAGGCGTGACACCGATGGACAGGCAGACGGCCAGGCAGACGGACGGGCCCTCATGAACGAGCACGAGACCTGGACGGACGCCCGCTTGGTGGACGCCGTCACCGACCAGGACCGCCGGGCCCTCGAAGTCCTGTACGCCCGGCACGCACCGTGGCTCGTCATCCGGCTGACCCGCCGGTGCGCCGACCCCGCCCTGGTGGACGAGGCGGTGCAGGACACCTTCGTGGCCGTCTGGCGTACGGCAGGCAAATGGAAGGGCCAGGGCGAGGTCGCCGCGTGGATCTGGGGCATCGGCATCCGCCGGCTGCTCGACCAGCTCCGCCGCCGCCCGGCGGTGCCGCTCCCCGCGTACGAGCAGGTCATGATCTCGGCCGAGGAGCAGGTGCTGCTCGGCATCGAGTACGGCGAACTCGGCCAGGCGATGAACAGGCTCTCCCCCGAACTGCGCGCGGTCGTCCAGGCGACCGTGCTTGACGGGCTGACCACCCGGGAGGCCGGGCGGCTGCTCGGCATCCCGGCGGGGACGGTCAAGACCCGGATGATGCGCGCCCGGACGATGTTGAGGGAGGAGCTGGCGTGAACGCGTGGCACATGGACGGCGCGATGGCCGTCGCGTACCTGGACGGCGAGATGGGGCCGACGCTTGCCGCGTCGGTCGAGGCCCACCTGCTCGCCTGTGACCGGTGCCGGGACCTGCTCGCGCCGCACGTGCCGGTGAGCCGCCTGGACCGGGTGTGGGCCGGCGTCGCCGACGCGGTGGACGCGCCGGTGCCCGGACCGCTCGAGCGGCTGCTACGCGCGGCCGGGATGCGCGGGCACACGGCCCGGCTGCTGTCCGCTGCGTCCTCGCTGCGCCTCCAGTGGATCGCGGCCTCCTCGCTGGCGCTGCTGTTCGCCGCGCTGGCCTCAGGCGAGACCACCCGGTGGGGGCTGCTCGCCTATCTGGCGATCGCCCCGATCCTGCCGGTCGCCGGGGTCGCGCTGGCCTTCGGCCCGTACGGCGATCCGGCCCACGAGATCGGCCTGGCCGCGCCGTACTCGATGTTCCGGCTGATGCTGATGCGCGCCGCGCTGGTGCTCGGCACCTCGTCGGTGCTCGCGTTCGTGACGGGATGGGCCGTGCTGGACGGCGGCCGGGCCGGGGAGTGGCGAATGGCCGCGTGGCTGCTTCCCTCGCTCGCCCTGACGGGGGTGACCCTCGCGCTGTCCAGCCGCTTCGACCCGCGCCACTCCGGAATCGCCGTGGGGGCGGTCTGGCTGGCCGGGGTGGTCGTGACCAACCTGCACGAGCCGAATCCGGTACTGTTCGGGGCCGCGAGCCAGGCCGGCTACGCGGTCGTCGCCGTCGCGTCCGTCGCCCTTCTCGTCGTACGCCGCAAGGAGTTCTCTTGACATCCTCCCCTCCTGAAGGGAGGGGATTCCAGCCCTCGCAGGTCGGTCTTCCTGCTTCACCGCCGGTCGCCCGCCCGGAGAGGAATCCGTTGAGGTCTTACACCAGCTCCACAGGCGTTTCACCTCTCCGCCAGCCCGGCGGCGAGGATGTTCCTGGCCGCGTTCACATCCCGGTCGTGGACGGCGCCGCAGGCGCACACCCACTCCCGGACGGAAAGCGGCATCGCCTTGTGCACGGTCCCGCACGCCGAGCACAGCTTCGAGGAGGGGAACCAGCGGCCGACCACCACCAGCTCCCGCCCATACCACGCCGCCTTGTACTCCAGCATCGAACGCAACTCCCGCCACGACGCATCGGAGACGGCACGGGCCAGCGAGTGGTTACCGAGCATGTTGCGGACGGTCAGGTCTTCCACGGCGATCACTTGGTTCTCGCGAACAAGCCGTGTGGTGACCTTGTGCAAATAGTCCCGGCGGCGATCGGTGATCCGCGCGTACACCCGAGCCACCTTCACCCTGGCGTTGAAGGTCGGATACCTGGCCCGCCTGGCGAAGAAGCCCGCGAAGGCCGCCTGAAGGTGGCGGAGCGCCTGCTGCAACGGAACCGCCGACACCTCGTTCAGGAAGCCCAACTCATCGGTGCGCTTCCACGCGGTGAGCGCGGCCGAGGACTCCCCATAGGAGACGCGACGGCTCTCCTGCCGGTAGGTGCGGGTCCGCTCCTCCAATGCCTTGTTGTAGACGAGACGGACACAACCGAACGTCCGGGCAAGCTCATCGGCCTGCACGGGAGTCGGATAGAAGCGGAACTTGTAGGCCCGCTTCACCAGCTGCGTCACACCTCACGTTCTACCATGCGATCAGCTTCGCCATCGCACGTTTGTTCGCATCCACCGCGCGGCGTCGTGACGCGTGTCCTCCCCCGCCTGAAGGCGGAGGTCTCCATGCTCAAGGAGATTCGATGATCGAGGCGATCGGCCTGGTGAAGGCGTTCGGCCGCACCCGTTCCCTGGACGGGTTCACTTTCACCGCGCGCCCGGGTGTCACCGGCCTGCTCGGGCCGAACGGCGCGGGCAAGACCACGCTGATCAGGATGCTGGCGACCGTGCTCGCGCCGGACCGGGGCGAGCTGCGGCTGCTCGGCCGGGACCCGGCCAAGGACCGGCTGGAGATCCGGCGGCGGCTGGGATACCTGCCGCAGGAGCCGGGATACCAGCGGGGCTTCACCGTGTTCGAGTTCGTCGACTACGTGGCGATCCTTAAGGAGATGACCGACCGGAGGGCCCGGCACGACGAGGTGCGCCGGGTGATCGAGGAGGTCGGGCTCGCGCCGGTCAGCGGCAGGCGTATCCGGACCCTGTCGGGCGGGATGCGGCGGCGCCTCGGCATCGCGCAGGCGCTGCTCGGCGATCCCGAGCTGCTGCTGCTCGACGAGCCGACCGCCGGGCTGGACCCCGAGCAGCGGCTGCGGTTCCGCGAGCTGATCTTGACGATCGGCGCGGGCCGGACGGTCGTCCTGTCCACCCACCAGACCGAGGACGTCGCGGCCCTGTGCACCCGCGTGGTCGTGGTCAAGGCGGGCCGGTGCGAGTTCGAGGGAACTCCGGAGGACGTGCGCGCGCTGGCCGAGGGTCGGGTCTGGTTCTCGGAGCAGCGGGCGGGCGTGCTCTCGTGGCGCACCGGCGACGGGTTGTTCCGCAACATCGGCTCCGCCCCGGAGGGCGCCCGGATGGGCGAGCCGACCATGGAGGACGGCTACCTGCTGCTGCTCGGCGACGACGCCCGAACGGTGACCGCGTGACCTGGATCGCCGGAGTCCCATCCGTTCGCCTGCCGCGGTGGCGGTGGCCGCGATCGACGTCTCGCGGCACCGGCGATCTGGCAGAGCTGACCCGGCGGGTCCGGCACGCGATGTCCTCCGCCGAGCCGGAGAGCGCGCTCATGGCCGTGCTCGAGGCCGTACGCGAGGGGCTGGCCGTCTCCGGCGCGGCCGTGGACGTGGACGTGGACGTGGACGGCACCCTGACCGTCGCGGGTGAGCTCGGCGGCGTGTCCCGCGAGGTGCCTCTCATCTGGCACGGGGAGCGGGTGGGCCTCCTGCTGCTCGGCCGCCGGATATCCGCCGGTCGCGGCGAGCGGGCGCTGGCCGCGCTCACCCCGTACGTCGCCGACGCGGCGCACGCCGTACGGCTGGCCGCGGCACTGCGCCGCTCGCACGAGCGGGTCCTTGCCGCCCTGGAGATCGCGCGGGAGGAGGAGCGCCGCCGCCTGTACCGGGACCTGCACGACGGGCTCGGGCATGCGCTCGCCGGAATGGCCATGTCGATCAACATGGCCCGGATCAGCCTGCTGACCACCCCGGCGTCCGCCGACCGGCTCCTGCTCGGCCTGCGCAGCGGCATGGACGCGGTGAGCCAGGAGATCAGGGTGCTGACGCGCGGGCTGCGCCCGCCGGTCCTGAACGAGCTGGGCCTGGTGGGCGCGGTGCGGGCACTGGCCGCCGGGAGCTCGCCGCCGGCGGTGGTACGGACCGAGGGCGAGTCGGCGGAGCTGCCCTCGGCCGTGGAGCTGGCTGCCTACCGGATCGTGCAGGAGTGCCTGACCAACGTGCGCAAGCACGCGGGCGCCCTTTCCGTACTGGTCTCGCTGCGGCGCGACCCCTCCTGCCTGGT
Organism: Microtetraspora sp. AC03309; assembly: GCF_020826795.1. Classification (NCBI taxonomy): domain Bacteria; kingdom Bacillati; phylum Actinomycetota; class Actinomycetes; order Streptosporangiales; family Streptosporangiaceae; genus Microtetraspora; species Microtetraspora sp. AC03309. The sequence continues at coordinate 142,384 of NZ_JADDIL010000005.1, forward strand.
GGTGCGGGTCTCCGACGACGGCCGCGGCCCGGCGGCCGGGCCCGCCTCTGGAACGCTCCGCGCGGAGCCGCCGACGGGGTCGGGAATGGGGCTCGCGTCGATGCGCGAACGCGCCGCGGAGCTGGGCGGGATCTGCGTGATCGGGCCTGCGCCCGGTGGCGGCACGATCGTCGAGGCCGTGCTCCCGCTCGGCGCCGACCAGAGCCGGGACGCATGCGCCCGCCCCCACATCGGCGCCGCCGGCCCGGGGCCCATCGCCTGAGCGGCCCCGAGCCGGTCGACGTGCGCGAGGTGCCGGTTACGGCGGTGCGACGTTGAGACCGGCTCGGGGCGGAGAGGATCAGGCAGCGGAGATATCAGGACGTGAGCACCGGCTCCAGGAAGCGCAACCTGCCCGCTTCCGTGTCGAGCCGGGCCCGGACGCCGATGGGGTAGGTCTGCATCGAGATGCCGTGCCCGATGTCCGCCCCGGCGAGGACCGGCACTCCGAGGTCGCTCAGCCGCTCCACCAGCATGCGCTCCACGTCGCGCGGCTCGCCGCAGTTGGTGAACGTGCCGAGCAGGATGCCGGCCACGCCGTCGCTGTAGCTGGCCCGGCGGAGCTGGGTGATGTAGCGGTCCATCCGGAACAGCTCCTCGTCCACGTCTTCGAGGAAGAGGATCGCCCCCCTGGCGGGCAGGGACGTGTCGGTGCCGAGGGAGGCGGCCAGCAGCGTGGCCGTGCCGCCGAGCGTGTGGCCCTCCGCGACGCCGGGCACGACGGTCCTGGCGTCGGGGAAGACCAGTTCGGTCACCGTCTCCGGGTGGAACAGCAGCTTCATCAGCTCGTCGAAGTCGTACTCGCCGGGTCCCTGGTAGAAGCCGTCGCAGGCGACCATGGGCCCGAAGAGGGACGCCCAGCCGAGCTTGACCGCGATCGCCTCCAGCAGTGCGGTCACGTCGGAGTAGCCCACCACGACCTTCGGTCTGGCCGCGTCGATCGCCGACCAGTCGACCAGTTCCAGGGTGCGCTGCATGCCGTACCCGCCGCCGGCGCAGAAGACCGCGTCGAAGGCCGGGTCGCCGAGCGCCTTGGTCAGGTCGGCCGCCCGGAGGGCGTCGCCGCCCGCCAGGTAGTCGTACTCGGTCCCGCCGACCCGCGAGGAGGCGAACACCTCGGGCTTGAGGCCGACCTCTTCCATCGCCGCCAGGCCGCGGTCCAGGTTGGCCTGGTTCGGCGGGCTGCTGGCGGCGACGACGGCGACACGGGCGCCGGGTCGCAGGGCGGGCGGACGGAGGAAAGCGGTCACAGAGGGAGTCTCCTTCACTGGACGAGGTGGCAGGCGGCGAGGCTGGACGCCGACGGGTCGCCGGTCAGGACGGGCAGGTCCTCACCGTCGCACCGCGGGTCCCGCTCGGCCGCCCTGAGCGGGCATCGGGGGTGGAAACGGCAGCCGCCGGGTACGGAGGTCGGGTCCGGCGGCTCGCCGGTGAGCAGCACGGGCGGCTCGCCCGAGTCGGGCAGCACCGACAGCAGCGCCCTGGTGTAGGGGTGCTTGGGACGGAGCAGGACCTCCTCGACCGTACCTGTCTCGACGATCCTGCCGAGATACATGACGGCGACCCTGTCCGCGATGTTCCAGGCGAGGCCGAGATCGTGGCTGACGACGAGCGCGGACAGGCCGAGCGAGTCGCGCAGCTCCAGGATCAGCTTGAGGATCTCGCCCCTGACCGAGGCGTCGAGCGAGGCCACCGGCTCGTCGGCGACGATCACCGAAGGTTCGAGCGCGAGCGCCCCCGCGATGACGACGCGCTGCTGCTGGCCGCCGGACATCTCGTGCGGGAAACGGCCCGCGAACTGCTCGGGCGGCCGCAGCCCGGCCTTGGCGAGCGCGGTGTGCACGCGCTCGTCGAGCCGGTCGGTCAGGCCGTGCAGCCTGGGCCCTTCGGCGACGGCGTCGAAGACGTTCTGCCTGGGGTTGAGCGCGCCGCCCGGGTCCTGCAGGACGAGCTGGGTGTGGCGGCGGTAGGCCTTCAGCGCGGCGGCGGAGTAGCCGAGCGGCTCGCCGTCGCTCAGCACCTGGCCGCCGGTCGGCTTCACCAGCCCGACCAGGGCTCTGGCGAGCGTGGACTTGCCGCATCCCGACTCGCCGACGAGCGCGACGATCTCGCCTTGCCGTACCCGCAGGTTCACCCCGTCGACGGCGCGCGCGGGCGCGGCTCCCCTGCGCGCCGGATAGGTGACCGTCAGGTCGCGGACTTCGAGCACGGGTTTCACGTCCCGCTCCCTTCCAGCACGTGCAGGCACGCGGCCTCGCGCCGCGGACCGCTCGGCCACAGTTCCACGGTGTCGGTACGGCAGGCGTCCATGACCTCGGAGCAGCGCGGTGCGAACGCGCAGCCCCTGCCCTCACTGAGCCTGGCCAGCTCGGACGGTGTGGGCGGGTCGCCGGGGAGCCCGGCGGGCGCGAGCCGTGAGGCCGGGTCGCCGATCGTCGGGAAGGCCCGGCCCAGCGCCCGCGTGTAGGGGTGCCGGGGCTCGGCGATGAGCTGCTTGGACGGGCCGATCTCGGTGATCCGTCCGGCGTACATGACGGCGAGCCGTTCGCACATGTGCGACAGCACCGACAGGTCGTGGCTGATCATGATGACGCCGATGCCCGCCTCGCGTACCAGCTCGCCGAGCAGGTTCAGCACCTGCGCCTGGACCATGACGTCGAGCGCGGTGGTCGGCTCGTCGGCGATGATCAGGTCGGGACGGCAGGCTAGCGCCATCGCGATCATGATGCGCTGGCGCTGGCCGCCGGAGAACTCGTGCGGGTAGGACTCGAGCCGCCGCGAGGGCACGCCCACGCTGTCGAGCAGCTCGGCGGCGCGCTCGCGTGCCGCCCTCTGGCCGATCTTGTCGTGCAGCAGGATGGGCTCGCGGATCTGCTCGCCGATCGTGCGCACCGGGTTGAGTGCGCTCATCGCACCCTGGAACACGACGGAGGCCGCCGACCAGCGCACCGCGCGCAGCCGCGCCCACCTGGCGGTCAGCAGGTCCTCTCCCTTGAACAGGACCTCGCCGCTCACCTGGGCGGAGGCGGGCAGCAGCCGCAGCAGGCTGAGCGCCATCGTGGACTTGCCCGAACCGGACTCCCCCGCGATGCCGAGGGTCTGGCCGCGGTCGAGGGTGAAGCTCACGCCGCGTACGGCGGGCACGGTCTGCTCGCCGCTCCGGTAGCTCACCCGCAGGTCACGGACGTCGAGCATGGGGGCGGCCTGTCCCTCCGGTGCCGTGGTCCGCTCGTGCGCCGTCATCGGCCCACCATCCTCGGGTTGAGCACGTGCTCGACGGCGCGGCCGACGAGCGTGAAACCGAGCACGACGATGAGGATCGCGATGCCCGGCGGCATCAGATACCACCACGCGCCCGCCGTGACCGCGCCGCCCAGGAACGCCGCCTCGAGCATCGAGCCCCAGGTCACGCTGGTCGGGTCGCCGAGGCCGAGGAAGGTCAGCGTGGCCTCCGACAGGATCGCCGAGGCGACGGTGAGCGTGCTGGAGACGAGGATCAGCGGCATGACGTTGGGCAGCACATGCCTGATCATGATCTGCGTGTTCCCCGCGCCCAGCACCTTCGCCCGTTCGATGAAGGGTCGCGCCTCGACGGCGAGCGTCTGGGCGCGTACGAGGCGGGCGGTCGCGGTCCACGAGGTGACCGCGATGGCGATCGTGATCGACGCCGCGCCCTGGCCGAGCACCGCGGAGAGCGAGATGGCCAGCGGCAGGCTGGGCAGCGCGATGAACCAGTCGGTCACGTGCATCAGGATCTTGCCGACCCAGCCCTGGTAGTGCCCGGCCAGCAGGCCGACCGCGCTGCCGAGGACCACGGTGAGCGCGGTGGCGATGAGGCCGATGCTGAGCGACTCGCGCGCGCCCCAGATGACCAGCAGCAAGATCGAGCGCCCCGCCTGGTCGGTGCCGAGCGGGTACCCGTCGACGGGCGGCGAGAGCTGCGGTCCGTCCACCTTGATCACGTTGAGCTGGTCGTCGCCGATGAACAGCGGCGCCGCCAGGGCGAGCGCGCCGAAGGCGATGAGCAGGCCGAGCCCGGCCAGCCCGGCGGGCCGCTTGGCGTAGGCGCGGCAGAACCGGCTGAACGCGTGCCGGCGCGGGGCCTCGGGAGCGGCCGAGGTGTACGTGGCCGCGGTCATCGGGCACCGCCTCGGTCATGGCGCCTCATTGGGCCCGCACTCTCGGGTCGAGGAAGCGGTAGACCACGTCCGCCAGGAGGTTCATGATGATCACACTCGCGCTGAAGACGATGAAGGTGCCCTGGAGCAGGGGCAGGTCGGGGATCCTGAGTGCCTCGTAGGTCAGGTAGCCGAGGCCGGGCCAGGAGTAGACGGACTCGACCGTGATCGCGCCGCTGACCAGGATGCCGAGGTGCATGAAGATCATGGTCACCGAGGGCAGCAGCGCGTTCGGCACCGCGTGGCGCCGCCGTACGGCGTCGTCGGTCAGGCCCTTGGCTCTCGCGGTCAGCAGGTAGGGGCTGCCCATCTCGTCGATGATCGAGGAGCGCATCACGGTGACGTACTGGGCGAAGACCACCAGCACCATGGTCAGGCAGGGCAGCACCAGGTGCTTGGCGACGTCGACGACGTGGGCCCAGCCCTCCTGCGGCAGCGAGGGGTCGCTCATCCCGCCCGCGGGGAGCAGGCTCGGAATCGGGCCGACGCCCACGCTGAAGGCGATCAGGAGGATCATGCCGAGCCAGAACGTCGGCACCGACCACAGGGCGAGCGAGGTGCTGGACGCGATCCGGTCGAACAGGCTTCCGTGCCGCCAGCCACTGCGGATGCCCAGCCACAGGCCGAGCGCGATCGACAGGGCCGCGGCCGTGCCCATGAGGAGCAGGGTCGGCCCGAGCCGGTCGAGCACCAGTGACGAGACCGACTGCTGGAACTGCCAGGAGTAGCCGAGTTCACCCTTGAGCGTGTTGCCGACGAAGGTGAGGAACCGCTGCCAGATCGGGTCGTCCAGGCCGAGCTGGAGGCGGATCTGGACGAGCTGCGCCTCGCTCGTGGGGCGGCCCCTGGTCAGGGTGCGCACCGGGTCGGCCGGCATCAGGCTGAAGATGACGAAGCCGATGACCAGCGTGACCATGAAGCTGACCAGGGCCGCGGCCAGCTTGGAGCCGAGATAGGGCAGAAGGTCGGAGCGCTTGACCCCCTGCCCCTTGGCCTTGGCGGGGCCCGCTGCGGTGAGGCTACTCACGGTCGTCCGCGCTCGAGCGACGCTTGAGCACGATCCCGCCGCCGACGAGGACGACGAGCAGGACGGCGCCGCCGATCCACAGCGCGCTGCCGCCGCCGCTCTCCTCCTTGGCCGCGGTCACCTTGGCGGTGGCCGGCGTGGCCTTGAGGTAGCCCCAGAACGAGTAGCTCTGCGCCGGGTACATGCCCTGCGCGTCCGGCTGTCCGATGACTATCCCGGTCACGGTGTCGGCACGGGCCACGTCGAGGTGGTTGATGTTGAAGTGCATCTGGTTGACGTCGGCCTTGTAGAGGATGCTCTGCATCTCACCGACGACCTTGGCCCGCTCAGCCGGGTCGAACATGGTGCGCTGCTTGTTGAACAGCTCGTCGTACTTCTCGTCGCAGAAGAACGAGTCGGTGTTGCCCGCGGTGCCGTCGTCCTTGGGCAGCGCGGCGCAGGTCTGGATGCCGAGCAGGAAGGTCGGGTCGGGGCCCGTGGTCCAGCCGTCCATCAGCAGGTCCCAGTCGCCCTTGGCCAGGTCGCTGTTGAGCGCGCTCATGCTCAGGGTCTGGATCTTGAGCTTGATGCCGACCGTCTCCAGCCAGCCCTTGAGGTAGTTGGAGATGCCCGCGTCGTCCGTGTCGTCGGCGTGGATGCCGAGGCGCAGCTCCAGCGGCTTGCCGCTCTTGGGGTCGACGCGGACGCCGTCGCCGCCCTTGGTGTAGCCGGCGTCGTCGAGGTTCTTGTTCGCCTGGTCGAGGTCGAACGGCGTCTCCTCGCCGGGGGCCGGCTTCCAGCTCCACTGCGGCCAGGCCGGGGGCAGATACCCGGCTCCGGGCACGGCCAGGCCGTCGCGCACCTTGGCGGCAAGGGTCTTCCTGTCGGTGGCGAGCGCGATCGCGTGGCGCAGCACCGGGTCGCCCAGCGCCGGGTGGCCGGTGCCGATCTTCTTTCCGGTGCGGGTGCGGGCGTTGTAATTGATCTCCAGGCCGGTCCAGCCGTTGCCGACCTCCTGGATGGTCAGCAGGTTCTTGTCCGCCTGCAGCGCCTTGAACTGGGTCGGGTTGATGCTGTTGATGTAGTCGAGCTGGCCGCTGCGCAGTGCGGCGACCGCGGCGTCCACCGACTTGAAGCTCTGCTGGATCATGTGGTCGAAGCCGGGCTTGCCGAGGACGAAGTCCTTGTTGGCGTCGAACTTCGCGTACTGCTCGGGCTTGTAGTCCGTGAGCGTCCACGGGCCGTAGCCGACGATGGGGAAGGTGTCGTTCTTGACGTCCTTGAGGTCCTTGGCCCGGGACTCCCAGATGTGCTTCGGCACGATCGGGATGCCGCTGCGCGGGATGCTCACGTAGGTGACGTTGGCCTGCGGCTCCTTGGTCGTGACGACCAGCGTCGTGGGATCGGGTGCGCTGACCGACTCGAAGTTGCTGACCAGCGAGCCGTTGGCGGTGCCCGCGACCGCGTCGGTCATGATCAGGTTCAGCGTCCAGGCGGCGTCGTCAGCGGTGATCGGCGTGCCGTCACTCCATTTCAGGCCGTCCCTGAGCGTGAAGGTCCACGTGAGCTTGTCCTCAGACTGCGTCCACGACTCGGCCAGATAGGGGCCCGGCTCGCCGTGTTCGTCCAGCGAGTTCAGCGTGGGATAGATCCCGGCGAAAATGTCGTAGGCGCCGTCGAAGAAGGCGAGGAACGGGTTGAGCGTGTCGACGCCCGAGCCCGACATCTTCACTCTCAGCGTGGTCTCCTGCGGCGCGGACGCGGCCGATGCCGCGGCGGGCGCGGCGAAGGCGGCGGCACCCGCCACCGGCGAAAGGCTCAGCGCGCAGACAGCCAGAGCCGCCAGCCCGCGCCGCGAGTTGCCTGTCCCCATTGATTGTCTCCTGGGTCGTTCGGCATGCATTGTGTGGAGGGAATGCTGACGATCACAAAGCACAACCCCAATATCCGTGACGCTTTACGGCCCTGAGCATCGAAAACGACGACGACCCCTTGCCATGCCTCCGGAGGCGGTGCGTACGCGACGGCCGCCGGCCGCGAGCCGCCGTACCGGCAGGTCAGGCGGGGTCGCCGCGGGCGGAGCCGGCATCGCCTCGCCCCGCTCCGGGTGCCGCCGTCCCCGGCACTCCGGTCCGCGGCGGCAACGGCCCTTCGCCCCGGAGATTCGGGCTGAAGGTCCCGCGTGCGGACCTCGGCGCCTGTGACAACGTGGATCATGCTCACCACGTTGCCCGTACGAAGGGGATGAGGATCGTGCCCAGGCCCAGCAGAGCGCAGTTACCGCTCGTCTACTCCTGCTCCGGCTGTTCGAGCGCCGCGCAGATGGCCAATGACCTGGCCCTCCGTCTGGACCGCGAAGGGCTCGCGGAGATGTCGTGCATCGCCGGGGTCGGCGGGGACGTCAGCTCCCTGGTCCGGGTCGCCACCTCCGGCCGGCCGATCCTGGCGCTGGACGGTTGTCCCCTCACCTGTGTGCTCGCCGCGTTGCGCCGCCACGACGTGGCTCCCGACGAGCACGTGCGGCTCGATCTGTACGGCGTGCGCAAGCGGAAGCACGCCGACTACGACCACGACGACGCGGAGCGCCTGATGCCCATCGTGACCGAGGCGGCCGCACGCGCCGCGTCGAGTGCGGGGCTCTTCGACCCGCGCTGAGTTCGGCGGGAGCGTGCCGGCCAGGGGGTCGCGGGTCCCGAGCAGTCCGAGAGGAAGCGCCGATGCCCAATCGTGCCTTGACTGGCCGCCCACGCTCCGCAATAACATGAGCCCCAATCACCTTTTGGTGCGACCGCGGACCGCGGTGCCGTGGGGGCGGCGCGCGCCGGGGACAGCGGTTCGACCGGGATTCGACAACGTAAGGATCCGCCGATGCCCGTCCTTCGCGCCGGTACGCGGCCCGACACCTGGGCCGTCGTCACCGGGACCACGGCGTACGTGGTCGCCGTCGAGAGCGACCCGGCGACCGGGGAGGCCCGGGTGCTCCAGCGTTACTGGGGGCCGCGGCTGCCCGGCGACGCACTGGCCGCTCCCCTGCCCCCGGCTCCGCCCCGGGTGGACAGCAGCTTCTTCGACCCCCGGGACACCGCGGAGTTGCTGCCGGTGGAGGGAGGCACCCGCTGGGGCGTGCCGTCCCTGCAGGTGACCTATCCCGGCGACATCCGCTCGGTCGAGTTCCGCTACACGTCGGCGCGGATGGACGGCGAGCGCCTCACCGTCACGTTGCGCGACGACGCCTTCGGCCTGGAGGCGGACCTGCACGTGGAGGCGGTCGGCGAGGTGATCGAACGCTGGACCACCCTGCGGCTCGACGCCTCCGCGCCCGGCGCCGTGGCCGTGGGCCGGCTGGACTCGGGCAACTGGGAGATCCCCGAGCGGGACGCGTACCGCTACACGGGCGTGTACGGCGCGCAGCTGCTGGAGAACCAGGTCCAGCGGGGTGAGCTGCCGGTCGGTGAGACGACGTTCACCAGCAGGAGCGGCACGACGAGTCACCGCGCCAACCCGTGGATCATGATCGACGCCGGCGACGCCACCGAGGAGCACGGCGAGGTCTGGAGCGTCGCGCTCGCCTGGAGCGGCTCGTGGCGGTTGACCGCGCAGCACCGGCCCGAGGGCGACCTCGCGGTGACCGCCGGATTCGGCCACGACGGCCCACGCTGGCGGCTGGCGCCGGGCGAGTCCCTGGAGACCCCGCGTGTGCTCGGCCTCCACACGACCGGAGGGTTCGGCGCGGCGAGCCGGGCCTGGCACGCGTACACGCGCGAGCACGTGTCGCCGGCGCCGCGTGAGGACCGGCCCGTCCTCTACAACTCGTGGGAGGCCACGGCCTTCGACGTCACCGAGGAGGGACAGCTCGACCTGGCCCGCCGCGCGGGCGCGATCGGCGTCGAGCTGTTCGTCGTGGACGACGGCTGGTTCCACCGCCGCGACTCCGACGACCGGGGGCTCGGCGACTGGTGGCCCGACCGCGCCAAGTTCCCCGAGGGGATGACCCGCCTGTTCGACCGCGTACGGGATCTGGGCATGGCGGCCGGTCTGTGGGTGGAACCGGAGATGGTCAATCCCGACAGCGAGCTCTACCGGGCACATCCCGACTGGGTGCTGCACTATCCCGGCCGGCGTCGCGACACCCTGCGCGACCAGCTGGTCCTGAACTTCGCCCGCGAGGACGTACGCGACTGGGCGCTCGGCTGGCTGGACCGGCTGGTCGGCGAGCACCGCCTGGCCTTCCTCAAGTGGGACATGAACCGCGGCTTCACGCAGGCGGGCCAGCCTGGTGAGCGCTCGGACATGCTCTGGATCGAGCACACCCGAGGGGTCTACGCGGTGCTCGACGAGCTGCGGCGGCGCCACCCCGGCCTGCGGATCGAGTCCTGCTCCGGCGGCGGCGGCCGGGTGGACCTCGGCATACTGCGCCGCGCCGACCAGGTGTGGACGTCCGACAACACCGACGCGCGGGACCGTCAGGGCATCCAGCACGGCATGTCGCACGTCTATCCCGCGAACGTCATGGCGGCCTGGGTGACCGACGCGCCGAACCCGATCACGATGCGGGAGGTGCCGCTGCGCTACCGCTTCCACGTGGCCATGGCGGGAGTCCTCGCGGTCGGCGCGGACGTGCGGCGGTGGAGCGAGGAGGACGCGGACGAGGCCCGCGAGCTGGTCGCCCGATACAAGGCGATCCGGCCGGTCGTCCAGCACGGGACCCTGCACCGGCTGACCGGTGACCCGGGCGTGACCCGGTCCGCCCTGCAGTACACGCTGGACGACCTGGTGGTGGTCCTCGCCTACAACCCGTACGCGACCGGGAAGCGCGGGCCGCGGCGGCTGCGCCTCGCGGGTCTCGACCCGGACGCCGTCTACGAGGTCGTGGAGGGAGACGACCCGCTCAAGGGGGCACGCTGGCACGGCGCGGCCCTGATGGCGGTCGGCGTCGCCGTTCCCTCCTGGTTCATCGTCGGTCCGGACTACCGCAGCGACCTCGTCGTCTTCAGGAAGGTGCCGTCATGAGCGATGTCCTGGCCGACCCGGGTGAGCCTTCCGCGCCTTCCGGAGAAGCGTCGGCGGCCACCGCGGAGCCTCAGACGCCGGTCGGCAAGGGGTGGATCTGGACCTTCGCGCTGGCCTGGTTCGGCTACTGGCTGACGGTGATGTTGCCGCCCCAGTTCCTGACGCCGCAGCTCATCGAGACGGTGGCGCCGGAGCACAAGGTGGACGTGCTGTCCTTCCTGCTCATCGAGGGTGCGGTCGTCTCCCTCGTCTGCATCCCGTTCGCCGGGATGGCCTGCGACCGGACGCGGAGCAGGTTCGGCCGCCGCAGGCCGTGGGCCCTCGGCGGGCTGCTGCTCACCGGGTCGGCGCTCTCGCTGATCGGCCTGCAGACGGACTGGCGGGCGGTCGCCGCGCTGATGGCCCTGGTGGCGGCGGGCAACGCGATGACGCTGGTCGCCCTGAGCGCGATGATCGCGGACCAGGTGCCGCCGGGCCAGCGGGGCGCCGCGTCGGCGGCGATGGGCGTGCCGCAGGTGGTCTCCCTCGCGGTCGGCATGGTCGTCGTCACGATGCTGATCGAGTCGATGCCGGCGCGCTGGGCGGTGACCGGGCTCGTCGGCGTGGTCTGCGCCCTGCCGTTCCTGCTCGGCCGAGCCGAGCCGCCCGCGGCCGACGTGCCCGTACGCGGCACGCGCCTGCCGATCCCCCGCCCGCGCAGCCATCCGGACTATTACTGGGCGCTGTTCTGCCGGGTGGCGATCAACGCGGGGAACGCGGCGGGTACGGCGTACCTGCTCTACTTCCTCTCCGACGTGCTGCACCGTCCGCGGCCGGATGAGGCGCTGCTCGTCCTGACCCTGGTCTACCTGGTCTTCTGCTCGGCCTTCGGGTTCCTCGGGGGCGTCCTGTCGGACCGGCTGGCCCGGCGGCGCGTACTGGTGGCGGTGTCCGGCGGGCTGCAGGCGCTGTCCGCCCTGCTGCTCGCGCTCGCACCGAGCTGGCCCGCCGCCATCGTCGCGGCGGCGCTGCTCGGCATGGGGTACGGCGCGTTCCTCTCGGTGGACCAGGCGCTGGTCACCGACGTCCTGCCGGACCGGCGCAGCCGCGCCCGCGACGTGGGCATCATCAACGCGGCGCAGAACGTCCCCATCGCGCCGATGCTGGGGTGGCTCGTCCTGACCACGGTCGCCAGCTACCGCGTCCTGTACGCCGTGGCGGCGCTCATCATGCTGGTCGGCTCGGCCGCCGTGTACCGGATCAAGGGGGTCCGATGAGATCGATCGTGGTGATGTTCGACAGCCTCAACCGGCGGTTCCTGCCGCCGTACGGCGCCTCCTGGACCCACGCGCCGAACTTCCGGCGGCTCGCCGAGCGGACCGCGACGTTCGACACCTGTTACGGCGGCAGCATGCCGTGCATGCCGGCCCGGCGGGAGATGCACACCGGCCGCTACAACTTCCTGCACCGCGCCTGGGGCCCGCTGGAGCCGTTCGACGACTCGGCGCCCGAGATGCTGAAGCGGGAGGGCGTCTACACGCACCTTGTCACCGACCACCAGCACTACTGGGGAGACGGCGGCGCGACCTATCATCCGCGGTTCAACACGTTCGAGTTCTTCCGCGGCCAGGAAGGCGACGAGTGGAAGGGGCACGTCGCCTACCCCGTCGTCCCCGACACCGTCCCGTACGCGACGAACGCGGACCTGCGGCGGCAGGACTGGATCAACCGGCGTTACATGGCCGAGGAGGCCGACCACCCGCAGACGCTGACGTTCGACGCGGGGCTGCACTTCATGCGGACGAACCACGCGGAGGACCGCTGGTTCCTGCAGATCGAGACCTTCGACCCGCACGAGCCGTTCTTCTCGTACGAGGACTATCGGAAGCTCTATCCCGACGACTACGACGGGCCGCATTTCGACTGGCCGGACTACAAGCAGGTGACCGAGACGCCGGCCCAGGTCGAGCATCTCCGTAACCAGTACGCCGCGCTGCTCTCCATGTGCGACCGCTCGCTCGGACGGGTGCTCGACCTGATGGACGAGCTGGCGATGTGGGACGACACCATGCTGATCGTCTGCACGGACCACGGCCTGCTGCTGGGCGAGCACGACTGGTGGGGGAAGAACGCGCCCCCCTTCTACGACGAGACGATCCACCTCCCGCTGTTCGTCTGGGACCCCCGCAGCCGGGTCGCCGGGGAACGCCGCGGCAGCCTGGTGCAGACCATCGACCTCGCGCCGACCCTGCTGGAGTTCTTCGGGGTGGACCGCACGCCCGACATGCGGGGGGTGCCGCTGCGGGAGACGATCGCCGCGGACACGCCGGTTCGCCGTGCCGGGCTGTTCGGCCTGTTCGGCGGGCACGTCAGCGTGACCGACGGCCGCTACGTCTACATGCGCGCCTGCGCGGAACCCGGGAACCGGCCGCTGGCGGAGTACACGCTCATGCCCACGCTGATGCGCGGCCGGTTCCCCGTGGAGACGTTGCGTGAGGCGGTGCTCGCCACGCCGTTCTCGTTCACCAAGGGCGTCTCCACGCTCCGCGTGCCCGGTCACGCCTACACCGACCCGTACGCCTTCGGCAGCCTGCTGTACGACCTGGAGAGCGATCCGGACCAGCGGAACCCGCTGATCGACGACGCGCTGGAGACCCGCATGGCGGTGCTCATGGTGGAGCTGCTGCGCGCGTCGGATGCCCCTCCGGAGCAGTACGAGCGGCTCGGCCTCACCGGTGACGGTCCGCCCCGGCTGCTGGTGCGGGAGCAGTGGGCGCAGGTCGAGGCGGCGGCGCTCCCGTCGCCGCGCCGGGACGACTTCCCCGACGCGCGCCTCTCCGTGGACACGCCCGTCGGAGAGCTGATCGCCGAGCCAGCCGCCGAGGCGGTCCTGCGGGCGCACCTCGGCCCGCTGATGGACAGCCCGCTGCTTCCGGAGGCGCTGCCCCTGTCGCTGCTGGAGATCGCGAACCTGGCGTACGGGCTCATCGCCCGGGAGACAATGCGCGCCATCGCCGCCGATCTCGCCCGCTTGTAGCCGGATGTGCCGCTCGCCGGAATGCGGAGAGCTAGTGACGGGAGCCCAGCCTGACCGGCTGGAGGTACTCCTCCACCAGCTCGCGCTCCCACCACGCGCCGGTCGCGCGCCGCTCCCGCCGCGTGGTGAAGCTGTAGCGGTAGAGGAGGGCACGGACGAAGGTCGGCGGGGCGTCCGGGAACGGGTCGTCCCGCAGCAGCCGCAGCGTCGCCCGGTCGTTCCTCAGCAGCTTGCGCATGAACGGCATGAACCACGGGTGCGCGTACGCCGCGGACAAGGCGGCGAACCACATCAGCCAGTCCAGCCGCAGGTGGTAGGGCGCGAACTGGGGCGGCCGCCGCCGGGGATCACCCGGTTTGCCCTTGAAGTCGTACTCCCGCCACACGGTCTCCGGCGTGATCTCCGGATCGCGGGTGCCCTCGATCACCACCTCGTAGCGGGTCCTGGTCACACTGCCGAACGCGCCGTACGTGTTGACCAGGTGGAACGGGTTGAAGCTGGCGTTCATCATCTGGTGCCGCGACACGAGGTTGCGGGCCGGCCAGTAGCTGAGCGCGACGATCAGCACGGTCACGGCCAGCACCACTCCCACGAACCACGGGGGCGCGGCGGCGTGGTGCGGCGGCGGCGCGAATCCCAGCAGTGCGGCCAGGTCCCCCCAGGACACCACCGACGCGGCGAGCACCACGGTGATCCAGTTCAGCCAGGCGAAGTTCCCCGACAGGATCAGCCACAACTGGGTGGCGATCATGACGCCCGCCGCCACGCTCGCGTACGGCTGAGGGGCGAACAGCCCGAACGGCGCGACGAGCTGGGCGACATGGTTGCCCGCGACCTCCACCCGGTGCACCGGTCCGGGGAGCCGGTGGAAGTACCAGCTCAGCGGGCCCGGCATCGGCTGGGTCTCGTGGTGGTAGTGGAGGCAGGTCAGGTCCCGCCAGCAGCGGTCGCCGCGCATCTTGATGAGGCCGGCGCCGAACTCCAGCCGGAACAGCAACCAGCGCAGCAGCCACAGCACGAGCACGGGCGGGGCGGTGCCCGCGTTGCCCAGAAAGATCGCGAGGAACCCGGCCTCGCACAGCAGCGACTCCCAGCCGAACGAGTACCATACCTGGCCGACGTTCACGATGGACAGGTAGAGGACCCACAGGAACGCCCACATCAGCATCGCGCCCCATAACGGGACCAGGTCGGCGAGCCCGGCCAGAAGGGCGGCGGACATGAGCGCGCCGCTTCCCGCGACCAGGGCGAAGAGCCGGTCGGAGTAGCGGAGGTGGAAGACGCTCGGCGCGCGGCGGAACGGCACCCGGCGCAGGAACGCGGGCACCGGTGTCAGCCCGTTCGCGCCGAGCAGCGCGGGGAACTGGTTCAGGGCGACGAGGAACCCGACCAGATAGATCGCGGCCAGGCCCCGCTGGAAGACCAGCCGGCTCAGCCAGTAGTCGGGTGCGGTGAACCAGTCCATGACCTACTCCGTGACCCCGAAGACCCGGCGCAGCGCGGTGCGCGCCGCGTGATGCCCGCACATGCCGTGCACCCCCGGCCCCGGCGGCGTGGCCGACGAGCACAGGTAGATCGCCGGATCCGGGGTGGCGTACGGCACCCGGGCCAGGACGGGGCGGAACATCAGCCGCAGCCGGTCGCACCGGCCGCCCGCGATGTCACCGCCGATGTTGTTGCGGTCGCGGGCCTCGATCTCGGCGGGGCCCGCGGTGGCACGGGCCAGGACGTGCTCGCGGAAGCCGGGGGCGAAGCGCTCGATCTGGTCCTCGACCGCCTCGGTGAGGTCGCCGCGCCAGCCGTTCGGCACGTGCCCGTAGACCCACAGAACGTGCCGGTTCTCCGGCGCCCTTGTCAGGTCGAACAGGCTGGGCTGCGCGGCGATGAGGAACGGCGTGCGCGGCGCCGAGCCGCGGCAGGCGGCGCGCAGGGCGGCGCCGATCTCCTCGATCGACGGGCCGAGATGCACGGTGCCGGCGCGTACGCAGTCCTCGGCCGTCCACGGCACCGGCCCGTACAGCGCATAGTCGATCTTGAAGACGGCCGGGCCGTGCCGGTAGCGGCGCAGGCGGGCCGCGTACCGCTCCGGCAGCCGGTCCCCGGCCAGGGCGGCGAGATCCTCGGGCATGACATCGAGCAGGTAGGCGCGGGCGGGTGGCAGTTCGGCGAGGCTCCCGACGGGACGCCCGGTCTCGATCTTGCCGCCGAGCGCGCGCAGGTAGCCGGCCAGCGCGTCCGCCAACGCCTGTGAACCGCCGCGCGGGAAAGGCCAGCCCACGTCGTGCGCGGCGAGCGCGAACAGCAGCGCGACCCCGCCCGTGGCGGGCGAGCCGAGCGGCGCGATGGCGTGCGCGGCCAGCCCGGCGATCAGGCCGCGGGCGGGCTCGCCGCGGAAGAGGCGGGCGAGCAGCGCGGCCGGCGCCATCGCAGGGGGGCCGAAGCGCGCGAGCAGCCCCGGGTGGCAGGGCAGCCCGTCGAGCGGGGCGCGCAGCACGTCCGGCGCGAGGTCGGCCCACCGGCCCAGGAACGGCTCCACCAGCGAGTGGTAGGCGTCGCCGTCCTCGCCGAGCGAGCCCGCGGTCTCCTCCACCGAACGGGCCAGCGTCGCCGCCGACCCGTCGGGGAACGGATGGGCGAGCGGGAGCGGCGGCTCCACCCAGGTCAGGCCGTACTCGGCCAGCGGCAGCGCGCTGAGCGCGGGCGAACCCGCGCCCAGCGGATGGACCGCCGAGCAGATGTCGTGCCGGAAGCCGGGCAGCGTCAGCTCGCCGGTCCGCGCCCCGCCGCCGACGGTCGCCGCCGCCTCGTACACGCGTACGGACAGACCGGCACGGGCGAGGGTGACCGCCGCCGTCAGCCCGTTCGGCCCGGACCCCACCACCACCGCGTCGACCTCGGCTCCGGCCTCGGTTCCGGCCATAGTCCGAGACTGCCCACGGCGGCGATCCTTACCCCGGCCGGGCCGGGCGGGCGGCTCAGGTGAGCCCGGAACAGGTCTGTGCGTCGGCGTCCTTGGCGGCGCCGGGCACCCAGCGGACATTCGCGAACGACGCGGAGAACGCCCCGTCCGTGTAGACGAGGAACGGTGTGTTGACCACCTCCAGGTCGAGCCCGGCCTCCGCGAAGCAGGCGATCGGCACCTTGACCGTCGCCTTGGTCCCCGCGGGCAGCCGCTGGAACAGCGACGTCGCCGCCACCTCGGACATGCACGGGTAGACGCAGTGCACGCCGAGCACGGTCCGCGCCGCCGGCGCCTGGTGCACGATCGCGTCGAAGACGAGCGCGGCGTCGGCGTTCAGGTAGCCGCGCAGGTCGGTGCCGCCCGCCGGGTCCTGCATGTAGATCTGCGCGGGCCCGCCTCCGGTCCAGGTCACCTTCAGGCCGTCCTGCTGCACGTTGACGTCGGCCGGAACCACGTTGATCACGGAGTGCGCGGCCTCGCCGTCCACGCCGATCTCGGTGCCGCCCCAGTTGTCGGCGGAGCCGATGAAACTCCGGTACGGCGCGACGTCGGTCCGGTTGTGGATCTCCAGGTCCTCGGTCGCGGTGCCGCCGCCACCGTTGCCGGAGCATCCGGCCGCGGGCGCGGTCTCGTCGAGCGTCCCGACGGAGCCCGCCTGCCCGTCGCGCAGGCCGTACCCGAGCGGGAAGAGCGGGTCGTACCCCTCGTCGCCCGCGTTGAGCGGGGTCTGGCACGCGGTCTTCGGCCAGGAGTACGGAAGGGTGCCGGTGAATCCGCCGCCGGGCCTTCCCCCGCCCTGTCCCACGCTCTGCCGGGACCGGACGAGCACGTCGGCCACGCCGCCGCCCTCGGTGCCGGGCAGCCATGCGACGACGAACGCGTCCGAACGGTTCAGCTCCTTGTTGACCCACAGCGGGCGGCCGGTGACATACACGGTGACGACGGGAACGCCCTTGCCGCCGACCTTGTCCAGGACGGCGAGGTCGCCCGGATAGAGCTTCGCCGCCTCCAGGGAGCGCCGCCCGATGTCCCCGACCCCCTCGGCGTACGGCGTCTCGCCGATCACCGCGATGACCGCGTCGAACGCGGTGGGATCGACGCCGTCCGCCGTCTCGGCGAAGGTCACCTTCGCGGCGCCGAGCGCCTCGCGCAGCCCGCCGAGGATCGTCGTGCCCCCCGGGAAGTCGGCGTTGGTGTTGCCGGTGCCCTGCCAGGTGAGTGTCCAGCCGCCGGTCTGGTTCTGCAGGCTGTCCGCGCTCTTCCCGACGACCAGGACCTTCGAGCCCGCGGCCAGCGGCAACACCCCGCCGTTGTTCTTGAGCAGGACCTGCGACTCGCGCACGGCCTTCCTGGCCAGCGCCTTCGCCTCCAGCGCCGACGCCGACCCGGCCCCGGCGCGGGCGGACGGCTTCGGCGCGTCGAACAGGCCGGCCCGCAGCTTCACCCGCAGGATGCGGGTCACCGCGTCGTCGATCCGCGCCATCGGGATGTCACCGGCCTCGACCTGCGCGACGGTGTTCGTGATGAACGCCTTCCAGTCGTTCGGCACCATCACGACGTCGATGCCGGCGTTGATCGCCCGCGCGCAGCTCGCGTTGGTGCACCCGGCCACCTGGCCGATGCCGTTCCAGTCGGAGACGACGACGCCGTCGAAGCCCATCTTGCTCTTGAGGATGCCGGTCAGCGCCCGCTCGCTGCCGTGCAACTTGCCCTCGTCGATGCCGAGGTCGGCGTTGGTCCAGCTGTTGAAGGACGCCATCACGGTCTGGGCGCCCGCGGCCAGCGCGCCGTAGTAGCCCTGCCCGTGAATGTTGATCATCTCGGCCTCGGACGACGGGTTGACGCCCTGGTCCTGTCCCTTGAGGGTGCCGCCGTCGCCGATGAAGTGCTTGGCGGTGGCGATGACGCCGCGCTCGCCGATGCGGCGCGGGTGGTCGCCCTGCAGCCCGCTGACCATCTCGTACCCGTAGGCCCGGGTGATCCGGGGGTCCTCGCTGAAGCCCTCGTACGTCCGGCCCCATCGATCGTCCCTGACGACGGCGAGCGTGGGCGCGAACGCCCAGTCCTGGCCGGTCGCCCGGATCTGCGCGGCGGTCGCCGCCCCGATGTCCCTGACCAGGCAGGGATCGTGCGCCGCGCCGAGTCCGATGTTGTGCGGGAAGAGCGTCGCGCCGTAGACGTTGTTGTTGCCGTGCACGGCGTCGATGCCCCAGATGACCGGGATTTTGGTCCGGGTGCCGACGGACGCCGCCCAGTACGCGTCGGCGAGGTCGAGCCAGGCCCGCGTGGACGCGTGCTTGTCCCGGCCGGGCCAGGAGCCGCCGCCGTTGAGCACCGAGCCGATGCCGTACTGGCGGACCTCCTCGGGGGTGACGGCGCCGATCTCCGGCTGGGTCATCTGCCCGACCTTCTCGGCGAGCGTCATGCCCGCGAGGATCTTCGCCACCCGCTTCTCGTCGGCGGGGTTCCGCTTGATCCGGCTGGTGACCTTCGGCCAGTCGGCGAGCGTGGCGAGGTTCCCGTCGACGCGGGCGCATCCGTCGCGGCCCAGGGCGGGCGCTCCGACGACCGGCTGGGCGGGGCCCTTGCCCGCCCCGGCGCTCGCGCCGGGCACTCCGGCGAGGCTCCCCGCGAGTACGGCGAAGCCCGCCAGAACCGCGGAGGTGCGTCGACGCGCCCGTAACCGGGCGAACGGTCTGCTCATGGGGGGTCCGTTCTCAAGAGGCGGCAACGGCGTTCGTGGCGGCCCTGCCGGGCCGTCGCGTTGCGCAGATCCTGACCCCGGCGAGGCCGCCGGTCAAGAGTCTGAGAGCGCTCTCTCGACGGCACCCTCGTTCACCTGGGGAACGGCGACCTCATAGGGAACGGCGCGGGAGAGCGTTTTCTCACCGCCGCGCGGCCAGGGCGGGGCGGCGGGGCGCTCCCGGGGTGCCCCGCCGCGTCCCCGCCCCCACATGCCGGGCTCGAAACCGGCTCACGCCGAGAACGCGGCCACGTCCCGGTCGAAGTGCCGGTGGACCCTGATCGCGTCGGCGAACGTCTGAACGAACGTGTCGCCCGACGCGTCCGGCCCGACCACCCCCTGCGTCCCGGGCACCCGGGACGCCTCCAGCAGCGCGGCGCCGCCCGCCAACGCGCCGATGGCCTTGCCGTGCTTGTACGCCTCGCGGACGAAGTGGACGGCGTGCCCGTTCTCGGCGAGCACACCGCCGTCCGCGAGCAGGACCGCGTCGTAGAGGACGGAGTTCGCCGCGGTGAGCTGACGGTCCACGGGCAGTGAGGCGACCGTCCCCTCGTGCGGCGCGAGCAGCTCGCAGATCGCGCCCTGGCCCTCCAGCGCCTCCTTGACCGGCGTGAGGGCACCCGCGTCGGTGGCGTCGGTGACCAGAACCGCGATCTTCCTGGTGGCGATCGAGTCACGCGCCGAGTTGGCCTGGCTCAGCGCGGGCGAGGACCTGCCGTGGTTGGGCGGGCCGGCCGCGGGCACCGGCATGCCGAGACCGATGGCGACCTGGGTGGCGAGCTCCAGGTCGATCTGGACGAGGTGGTCGACGACCTTCTCCTTGACGTACCGCCGCTCCACATGCCCGAGTTCGAAGAGGAACGCGCTCACGATGTGCCGCTTCTCCCAGAAGGACATGCTGTTCCAGAACAGCGTGGCCTGGCTGTAGTGGTCCTCGAAGCTGGGGCTCCGCTTGCGGATCGTCCGGCCGTCCACCCGCTCCTGGTAGTGCTGGAACACCCCGGACATGTCGCCGCTCAGGATCCCGGACATCGGGCAGCCGCCGCTGATGGAGTTGATGGAGTAGCTGGTCCGGCTCTGGTGGATCATCCGCTGGTTGTAACCGTCGCGCTGGTCGTTGTACACCGGGGCGACCGGCCGGTTGACCGGGATCTGCGGGAAGTTGGGGCCGCCCAGCCGGATGAGCTGGGTGTCCAGGTAGGAGAAGTTCCTGGCCTGCAGCAGCGGGTCGTTGCTGAAGTCGATGCCGGGCACGACGTTCGCGGTGCAGAAGGCCACCTGCTCGGTCTCGGCGAAGAAGTTCTCCGGGTTGCGGTTGAGCGCCATCCGGCCGACCGGACGCACCGGCACGATCTCCTCAGGAATGATCTTCGTCGGATCGAGCAGGTCGAAGTCGAAGGCGTGCTCGTCCGACTCGGGCACGAGCTGCAGGCCCAGCTCCCACTCGGGGAAGGCGCCGCGCTCGATCGCCTCCCACAGGTCACGCCGGTTGAAGTCGGGGTCGTTGCCCTGGATCCGCAGCACCTCGTCCCAGAGCAGCGAGTGCGTCCCGAGGAGGGGCTTCCAGTGGAACTTCACGAACGTGGCACGCCCCTCGGCGTTCACCAGCCGGAAGCTGTGCACGCCGAACCCCTGCATCATCCGGAAGCTGCGCGGGATCGCCCGGTCCGACATCAGCCACATGACGAAGTGCAGGGTCTCCGGCTGGCACTGCACGAAGTCCCAGAACGTGTCGTGCGCCGACTGCGCCTGCGGGATCTCGTTGTGCGGCTCCGGCTTGACCGAGTGCACGAAGTCCGGGAACTTGATGCCGTCCTGGATGGGGAAGACCGGCATGTTGTTCGCGACCAGGTCGTAATTGCCCTGGCGGGTGTAGAACTTGGTCGCGAACCCCCGTACGTCCCGCACCGTGTCGGCCGAGCCGCGCGAGCCGGCGACCGTGGAGAAGCGCACGAACACCGGTGTGACCAGCGACGGATCGCACAGGAAGTCGGCCACCGTGTACTCGGCGAGCGACTCGTACACGCGGAACTGGCCGTACGCGCCGGAGCCGCGCGCGTGGACCACGCGTTCCGGGATGCGCTCGTGGTCGAATCGGGTGATCTTCTCCCGGAAGTGGAAGTCCTCCAGGAGGGTCGGCCCCCGTTCCCCGGGCCGGAGCGAGTTGTCGGTGTCGTCGATCAGCACGCCCTGGTCGGTGGTGAGCCGGGTGCCCTCCAGGTCGACGCGGTACTGGTCGAGTTGCCGCTGCTTCTCGTCCTTCTCGACGGCGTCCTCGTTGTGCACGGGTCCCCCTTCACGGTTCGTCGCTCTGTCCGTTCGGGGGGACCTTCGGGTCTATACCTTCGGGTCTATACCCTCGTGCACCACATCGGCTAAACAGGGTTCACGCCCTCAGCGCAGCCCCGCGATCAGCGCCTCCGCGTCCCGGACGAGGACCGCGCGGGCGGTCTCGTCGGCCACCTCGGCGGCACCGTCCCTGAACTTCTCCAGATGGTGGATCGCCTGCTCGGGGTGCTCCTTGACGTCCTGGTGGTTCGCCGCCTTCAGGAAGTTGCCGAGCTGCGCCCGCAGCGGGCCGTCGACGGAGAACGTGTCCAGCAGGTTCTCCAGGTCGCCGAACGACGCGCTCACCGTCAGCGTCCTGACCCGCTCGGCGGTGTTGCCCGCCTTGTCGGTCGCGGTCACCTTCACGGTGTGCTCGCCGAGCGCCAGCGTGTGCAGGTCGAGCCGCTCGTCCAGCTTCAGCTCCGCACCGTCGAGGGTGGCCGTCACCGCGTCGATCCCGGAGCCCTCGTCCGCGCCTTCGGCGGTGACGGTGATCCCGGCGGCGTCGCCGTACTTCCCGTCGTCGTTCAGCCCTCCGACGGTCAGCGCGGGCGCGGTGGCGTCCAGCTTCAGCGTGATCTTCTTGGCCTCCTCCTTGTTGCCGGCCTTGTCCGTGGAGCGGAACGACACGGTGTGCGTCCCGTCCTTCTTGACGGTGAACGGCTCGGTGTAGGCGGTCCAGTCGCCGTCACCGACGCGGTATTCGGTCGTCGCGACCCCCGAGCCCTCGTCCGTGGCCGTCAGGGTGACGGTCACCGGCGCGGTGTGCCAGCCGCTCGGCCGCTCCTCCGGGTCCAGCGCGGCGGCGGTCACCGGGGCCGCCTTGTCCGCGGCCGCGCGGGTCAGGGTGAAGTCGTCCACGTCGAAGTCCGCCCCGGTGAAGACCAGGTAGAGCTTCGCGTTCCCGGAGGGGAGGTCCGTGAGCGTGGTGGAGACGTCGGCGTACGACTCCCAGCCGCCGGTGTTCGGCACGGTGACCCGGCCGTGCACGGGACCGGTCGGAGAGCCGGTACGGATCTCGAAGCCGCCGGTCGGGTTGGGCGAGGCGACCCTGGCGGTGAAGCCGGTGACCCCGGTCAGGTCGAGGTCGTCGTAGGCGGCCCAGTCACCCGGGTTGACGTAGCCCAGCACGGTCCCGCCGTGGGCGGGGGCGTGCGGGTAGGTCTGGACGCCGTTGGCCTGCGACCAGTTCTCCGCCTGGACGGTGACGTCGCCCGTCGCCGGCCCGAGTTCCTTGATCCGGATGTTGCGGAACGCCACCTCGTCGCCCGCGCCGTGGTTCTGGATGCCCACGTACCCCTGCTCGAGCGAGCGGGCGGGGTCGGTGTTGGTGAAGTCGTTGATCTGGGCGCCGTTGAGGAAGATCCGCAGGCGCTCCCCCTCCACCCGGATCTCGTACGTGTTCCACTGGCCGGGCGGGTTCAGCGCGGCGTCGCGGGCCGCGAGATCGGCGGACTTGAAGCCGTAGACGGACCCGGTCGTCTTCTCCGGGGCATCGGTGGCGTCGATCTGGATCTCGTAGCCGTTGTTCACCGCGGACCACGGGTCGTCGGAGGCGGGGAACCCGACGAACACGCCCGAGTTGTCGTCACCCTTCATCTTCCAGTCGAGCTTCAGCGAGTAGGAGTGGTACTCCTTCGCCTTGTACCAGAACAGCCCCATGCCGCCCTGGGAGGTCAGCGTGCCGTCGGCGTTGGCGAAGCTGCCTGGCCCCGCCTGCTCCCAGCCGGTCGTGGCGCCGTTGTAGATCGGCGTGTAGCCGCTCTCCGGCCGGCAGTCCGCCTTGGCGTCGCCCATGGCGTACGCGATGCCGCCGCGCAGGTGGTCGCGGAACGCGGGCTCGGCGAAGGAGGCCGCGGTGTGCCCGCCGCCGGTGTAGAAGGACCGGCCCCCGTCGTACGGCTTGCACCAGGCGATGGGGTGGTCGGCGCCCATCGTCCCGCCCGAGTAGGTCGACTCGTCCAGCGTGGCCAGCACGTGGGCGGTGGTCCTGGCGTTGGACCGGTAGTCGTACCACTCGTCGGTCCGGCTCCAGGCCGGGCCGAGGTGCGCGGTGGCCGGGTGTGCCCGGTCCTCCACCTTGACCGTGGCCTGCTGGACCGCCGGGTGGGAGGCGAACCAGGCTCCGACCAGGCTGCCGTACCACGGCCAGTCGTACTCGGTGTCGGCGGCGGCGTGCACGCCGACGTAGCCGCCTCCGCCCTTGATGTAGGACTCGAACGCCGCCTGCTGGGTGGCGTCGAGCACGTCGCCGGTGGTGCTGAGGAAGACGACGGCCTTGTACTTCGCCAGGTTGGCGGTAGTGAAGGCGCCCGGGTCCTCGGTCGCGGTGACGGTGAAGCCCAGGTCCTTGATCGCCTGGATGCCCGCCGGGATCGAGTCGTGCCGGAAGCCCGCCGTACGGGAGAAGACGAGCACGTCGCCGGAGCCGCCGATGCCGCCCGAGGCCGGCAGGACGAACTTCTGGGCGGCGCCGCCGTCACAGCTCCTGATGACGAGCTGGCCGGTGTCGGCGCCGTCGAGGCACCTGCCGGACTGCGGGTTCTTCAGCGCGCCGTTCGGCCCGGCGGTCCACTGCTGGGCGCCGGTGTCGTTGCAGGTGTAGATCTGCACCTTGGTGCCGTCGGCCGTGGCGCCGCCCGCGATGTCCAGGCACTTGCCCAGCGCCTTGACGGTCGTCCCCTCGATCGTCCAAACCTGCGCGCCGGTGCCGTTGCAGGTGTAGAGCTGCACCTTGGTGCCGTTGGCGCTGTTGGCCCCCGCGACGTCGACGCACAGGCCGCCGGGGCCGGTGATCGGGCCGATGGCCGGGCCGGTGCCCGGCGGGGGCTCCTTCAGGAGGGTGAAGTCGTCCACGTCGAACAGCGCGCCGGAGCCGCCGGTGAAGACCAGGAAGAGCTCGGTCGTCCCGGCCGGGGCGCCCGCCAGCGGGGCGGAGACGTCGACGAACGTCTCCCAGCCGCCGGTCACTGGTACGGCCACCTTGCCGAGCAGAGTGCCGGTCGCCGAGCCCGCGCGAACCTCGATCGTGCCGCCCACGCCGCCGGAGGAGACGCGCGCGGTGACGCCCTTGGCGCCGCTCAGCTCGTACGGCTTGAACGAGATCCAGTCGCCGTTGTTGACGTCGCCGACGGTCTTGCCGCCATGGGCGGGCGCCTTGCTGATCTGCGAGACGCCGGACATCGCCGAATAGTGCTCGGCCTGGCGGTGGCGCGGCTGCAGGATGTGCTGGGTGTGGGTGGTCAGGCCGCCCTTGTCGGTGTACTCGGCGTCGAACACCGCGAAGATGTTGGCCGCGTCGTCGTGCTCGCCGTCGGAGGGGATGGTCAGCTCGCCCGAGCAGCCGTTCTTGGACGTGATCTGGTGGCCGTGGCTGTCGTGGCCGAGCACGTACGTCATCGTGACCTTGGCGCAGTCGGCGTCCCCGTCCTCGGGGTCGGTCACCTTGATCGTGAACGGCACGGTGTCGCCCCAGTCGAACAGCCGGCCGAGACCGGGCTGCTCGATCGTGACGGTCGGCGCGGTGTTACCCACCGTGATCTTGACGCTGGCCCGCCCCGCGTTGCCGCCCGGGTCCTTCACCGTGAGCGTGGCGGTGTACTCCCCGTCCTCGGTGTAGGTCGTGGTCGGGTTCGCGTCCGTGGAGGACGTCCCGTCGCCGAAGTCCCAGGCGTAGGTGATCGGCTCGCCCTCGGGGTCGGCGGAGCCCGCCGAGGAGAAGGCGACGGTCAGCGGCGTCTTGCCGGAGGTCTTGTCGGCCTTGGCCACCGCGACCGGCGCGCGGTCACGCCCCTTGATGTACTCGATGCGGTACAGCGCGGAGTTCGCGTCGCCGCCGAAGTAGCCCGAGCCGTAGTCGAGCACGTACAGCGCGCCGTCGGGGCCGAAGGCCAGGTCCATCACCTGCGTGCCGGTCCACGGGAAGTTCGCGATCTCGCCGCGGGTCCCGTCGGCGGCCACGTCGATCGCCTTGATCCAGCGGCGGCCGAACTCTCCGGCGAAGAGGTGGCCGTCCAGCTCGGCGGGGAACTTGACCTGCGAGTCCAGGGCGGCGTCGTAGCGGTAGAGCGGGCCGCCCATCGGCGACTCCGATCCTCCGCCGAACTCCGGCGGGGAGCCCTCGTCACCGCCGTACTTGATCCACGAGGGCAGCGCGGGCGGCAGCTTGTCCATGCCGGTGTTGCGGAAGGAGTTGTTGGTCGGCCCGCCCGCCGCGCAGTCGTACTTCTGCCCCGACGGCCCGGACGGGAAGGTGAACTCGTTGTAGGTCTCGGCCAGGGTGTTCGTGCCCGTGCAGTACGGCCAGCCATAGTTGCCCGGCTTGGTGACGCGGTCGAACTCGACCTGGCCGCTCGGGCCCCGGTTCGGGTCGGAGCTGCCCGCGTCGGGGCCGTAGTCGCCGACGTAGACGACGCCGGTGGCCTTGTCGACGCTCATCCGGAACGGGTTGCGGAAGCCCATCGCGTAGATCTCGGGCCGGGTCTTGGGAGTGCCCGGCGGGAAGAGGTTGCCGTCGGGGATCTCGTAGGTACCGTCCGGCTTGACCTTGATCCGAAGGATCTTGCCCCGCAGGTCGTTGGTGTTGCCGGCGCTGCGCTGGGCGTCGTACGCCGGGTTGCGGTCGGACCGCTCGTCGAGCGGCGCGTAGCCCGCCGAGTCGAAGGGGTTGGAGTCGTCGCCCGTGGACAGGTAGAGGTTGCCCTGGGCGTCGAAGTCGATGTCGCCGCCGACGTGGCAGCACATGCCGCGGTCGGCGGCCACGTCGAGCACCTTCACCTCGCTGGCCGTGTCCAGCGTCCAATCGGGCTTGACGGTGAACCTGGAGAGCCGGTTCACGCCCTGCCAGGCGGAGAAGTCGGTGCCGGTCACCGGGGCGTCCCCGGCCGGGGTGTTCAAACGGGGCGCGTAGTAGAGGTAGACGAATCGGTTGGTGGCGAAGCCGGGGTCGGCCGCCACCCCCTGCAGGCCCTCCTCGTCGTGGGTGTAGACGTTCAGCGCGCCCACCACGGCGGTGTTCCCGGTCGCGTCGGTACGGCGCAGCGTCCCGTCACGTGAGGTGTGCAGCACGGACAGGTCGGGGAGCACGGCCATCGTCATGGGCTCGCCCATCTCGGCGACGCCCTTGGCCAGCTCGATCCGCTGGTAGTCGGCGGGATCGATGGCCGCGTGGGCCTGTGCGGGGGTGGCCGTGCCGATCGTCACGGTGAGCACGGTCAGGCTCGTGAGAGCCAGGAGTAAGGCGCAGGTCTGCGCGACCCATCGGGTGGCGCGCGTGGTTCGCCGCCTGGAGGGCATGGCGGAGTTTCCCTTCACTCGGGGGGTGAGTCGCGTCCCGGCGCGGGAGTCAGGCGCGGGACGGAGACGGGGATGGCGGAGGGATGGCGG